>JBQCEI010000267.1:0-3701 GCA_051960375.1 Aureliella sp.
GAGGCTGCACGCATCTCCGCTCCAGCCCCTCACCCCCCGGCCCCCTCTCCCCGAAGCGGGGCGAGGGGGAGCAAAGAAAAGTGACCCGCGTACTTCAAGACCTAGGATTGGCCTCAATCACCACGCGGACTCGATATTCTTCGCGGTAGGTCGAAGGGGTATAGCCGACGTTCTCGGCGATGCGCTTGGGGCCGGGAAACTGAGCGTCCCATTCCAGCGGCAAGGTGAAGCCGTCGTGAAGCCACTCGGTGCGGCGTTTGGCTTCGAGCGCCATTCCATCCAGGCTTTCAATGCTCACGCGGATTTCATCTTTGCCGTCGCCAAAGCGAAAGCCGTTGCCCGTCAGTTTCACTCGGTGCGAAGGGGAGAAGTGCCAACCGACATAGACACTCGGGTCTGCTCGGATGGTGTCGACGATTTCGATCCGCCGCCGCTTGGGATCGAATTCGAACTCGAACTTGGCCAACGTTACTTTGCCTCCTGTCCCCGAAGCATTCGGCTCGATCATCGAGTCGGTGTAGTCGCGCGTCCAGCGCCATTTGCCCTCGAACTCGATAGGGCCGTCGTTGCCGACCAGGTAGTCGGGCTGGTTCACCACCTCGATTGCGCCGATGGCTCGCTTGCCGGTGAAGTACGGATGACTGCACGCATAGAGGCAGCCGAAGCCTGAGGTCGCGATGTTGGGTTCCCCCTGCGGGCTGCGCGAACAAACGGCCACGCCGTTAGCCAGCGCTCCAGTCACCGCGCCGAGATGAGCGTGTCCGTCGACGAGCCCAACCTTGCCGATCGCGACCGACAAGCAGCGTTCATCCGGGGGCGTAGGAAAACACTCGAGATCCCGATTGGTGATCGACAAGCGAAACGTCGAGTCGGGCTTGCTCGGATTTTTTCGGTAGTGCCAACGCGAGCCGACCCGGTCGGTGATGGGCTGACTGCCAGGTGTCACTGCCTTGGGGTTGGCTCCCGCAAGGGCTCGAAACTCTAAGAGGGCGAGGTTCGGTTTTGGCGGTCCCAAGAGCGAGCGAATAATGCCGGCGGCATTGCGTGAATGCCGCGCACACAGCTTCATGAGCACGACCAGGATGGCTTCATCCTGTCCGGCCAATTTGGCGCGAGTTACCGTCGCATCGTGTTCGAGCATCAAACCGATGTGGCGCGTCTGAATGTAGAGTGATCTGTCAACGAGCTGCCACTTTCTGGCTGTGGCAGTGTCGACCGCTTCGAGCTGGATGACGCCCGAAGTTGCGAAGTACGATTCGTTGCCGAAGGGAGGCTCAGTCAACGACTGGCCCCACTCGCGCCCGCCTCCTCGGCGGGAGATCAGCGACAAGACATTGGCGAATTCAAAACTGGAGTAGAGCGCCTCGCGATCGGCCAGCGGCGAGTTGCCTAGATGGTCGAGACGGTCGACCGCCCACTTGTGAGAATCGCCTTGACGGTTGACGCCATAGACGGAGAGCACGAGCAGCTCCTCGACCATATTGGCATGTTCGATGTTGGACTCGCTCACCCAGTATCCGCCGTCTTGCGTGTGAAAGGGGGATTCCCTCGGCGCGGCTGCCCCTTGGCCGCTCTCGAGCAGCTGCTGCACGCGCCGAAATGCCTTCTCGAACTCCTTGCGGTCTTCCCACTCGATCCAGTCCAAGGCGAGCACAGCCGAGAGCACTTCGCGGGTGCGGAATCCGAAATAGACAAAACCATTCCACGGATCTTGGAAGAATTGCTTCTTGGCCTGAGCCATGAGCTGATCCGCTTTGCCCGAGCTGCGCTTGGCACGGTAATAGTGCGAAAGCAACGCCAGGTGATGAGGTCCGCTGGGGCTCGCCTCTAGCTGACTGATCAAGGCATCGTCGACGTTGACCCCCGGGACGATCTTCCTGTTGATCCAGAGCCGCTTGATGCACACGCCGTCCTTGGTTTTCTCCGGGGCGATCAGCGCGCGGGCTACCGCTTGGGGCGCGGGCGGTTCGATCCACCACGAGCTCAGCGGCGGAATCGGATGGCCCCAGGCTCGCATGGCTTCGATGTTATTGGTCGGGCTGATCGCCTCGCTCGCATCGGGTTCGCGCACCTGCCCCGAGAGAGCCGGCATGCTGAGCATGGTCAGCAGGATCGCTCGGGCGATGGTGAGTGGGGTGTTAGTGATCACGATGCAATGCCGGCTTCGGGGATCTTTTTGTCACCCGACGCGCAAGCGAGGGACGATCCCGCCACAAGGCGGAATATATCTCCGCTCCAGCCCCTCACCCCCCGACCCCCTCTCCCCGAAGCGGGGCGAGGGGGAGACAAGAAGAGAATTGCTGCGCGCCGGTGAGGTAGGCTGCGGCGTCGGCGGCGGCTCGCTGCCAGGTGGCCATCTTCACCGACTGGACGATGTCGGCGACGTTGTACGAAGCGGCCAGCGCCGCTTCGATCGCTCGGCCGAGCGCGGCCGCGTTCTCCGGCGGGGCTAATTCGCCATTGATTCCCGACTTTACGAACCACGCGTTATCGCCGACCGCGGTGACGGCAACCGGCACGCCGCAGGCCAAGGCTTCCAGCACCGCGTTGCAGCAGCCCTCGCGGCGGCTGGCCAGCGTAAACAGATCGCAGGCTTGCAACCAAGTGACCACTTCGGCCGGCGCGCAAGCTCCGACAAAGTGCACGCGGTCTCTGAGCCCCAAGCGATCGACCCGCTGCTCGAGACTGCTGACCCAGCGCGAGTCGCTTTGGCTGCCGACGCAGACCAGGCGAATCTTCGCAGGCAGTTCGGCCACCGCTTCCAGCAGGATGTCGTGTCCTTTGACATGCTTGAGATTGCCGACCGACACGACCAGTTTCTCTCCCGCATGAATGCCCAGCTTTTCGCGAGCCTTCGTGCGATCGCCCGGGCAATACTGCTCGGCGTCGACGCCGTTGGGAATGACTTTGATTTGCTGTGGGGCAACACCGGCCGCGATGGCTGCTTCGCGAAGCGAGTGACTGACTGCGATCACTCCGCTGGCTCCATTGAGCGCTTCGACCAGCTGCGGGCCGATGCGCGGATGATCGAACAGGTCGACTTCGAGCCCTCGAATGGTGATGAACACCGGCATGCCGCGGCGGCGAGCAGCCTGATAACACCCGACCCCCTCGGGGTATCCGAAGTGGGCATCGAGGATCGCATCGCGCGTCGCTTCTTCGCCGAGCCGATCGAGCCACCGGTCCACACAGCGCTGCATCCACCAACCGTCCAAGTGCTTGGCTACGCCCGGAAAATAAAACATTCTCTGCGCGTCGGTGCGATAGCCGAGCTCGGTGCTCGACTGCTCATTCACCCACGCCCGGAGCACCGGAAACCAGGGCTCGGGATTGAGCGCCTGCAAGGGCACCAATTTCGAAAGCTCGGCCAAGCGGCGAGCCACGAACAAGCCCCGCACCGGCTGCCTGCGCGAAGGCAAATTGGTACAGACACTCAGAATCCTCAATCTCGCGAGCCTCCGATCAAGGCCATCGAACACAGAGGCACAGAGGCACACAGAGCTTTTGCCGGCTTCTTCCTCCGCGGCCTCTGTGCCTCGGTGTTTCTATCTCGGTTCCAATTAAATACATTGCTCACAACTACGGCCGGTCGATATCCGAGTCGCCGTGCGTGATCAGCCACTGAGATGAATCCACTAGCTCAGGAGTCGCCAGATGCTGGCCACCCGAGATGAGTAAATGACGCGTCGGCGAGCGGCGCA
>JBQCEI010000268.1:0-4093 GCA_051960375.1 Aureliella sp.
GGCGGAAGCCCCGGGGACAAGCAGGCCCATGGCATTTTCCGCCCCGGCGGGGCCGGCGTAGGCGGTTTAGCGGCGCTACGCCGGCCCCTCCGGGGCGGACCGATGCCAGCGCTCTCGCATTCCCCGGGGCTTCCGCCCCGGGCTACTGACGGCGGGCCCTCCGGGCCGCATTAACAGCCTGCAGTGCGCAACAGCTTGGGAACAATCTCTTCCCCGCAAGCGACAACTTTTTATCAGGCCACCCCCGGCCCCTCTCCCCGAAGCGGGGCGAGGGGAGAAAAGAATAGTAGAAAGCGTGCCGCTGCGTTTTTCTTCGCTCCCCCTCGCCCCGCTTCGAAGAGAGGGGGCCGGGGGGTGAGGGGCAGACCAACCATGGAATGTCGGGCTCTGTGGCGGGTTCGTCCCTCGCTTACGCGTCGGGTTATATGAGATACACCGTGGCGCTTCCCTCCGGGGCGATGCTGCGCAATCGTCGAATTGGGGACGCGCGTGTGATAAATTAGAGGGGGCTAGAGCGATTCTTCTCACTGCTCGCACGGGGCGATTGTTCACCATGTACCGGCTACTCCACCGCGCTCCTCCGTTCGCCGCTTTGTTTCTTTGCACAGGGCTGCTCATTTCGGCTGCGTTGCTCGCTGGCTGCAGGCGCGGCGAGAAACCAGCCGAAGCGCCCGTAGCGGGGCCGGCCGATCAACCATCGACCGCGCAAGTGGCCGATCGCTCCGAGGCGAACCAGAAACGCGAGGCCGACGAGGATAGCGCTCCACCTGCCGCAGAATCCGAAGCAACCGGCTCTGCCAATGCTGAACTCGACCAGCCCGATGCCGCCGAGCCGGCCAGCGAAAGCGCTGCAACACAAGAAACTGACGCTGAACTGAAGACCGGTCCGCAGCCGACTTGGTCGACGCTGCGGCTGGTTCTGCTGGCTCCTGGTGGACCGAGGTTGGTCGAACTGCGCGTGAACGTTGCGGGTCGCGATCTGGCCGAGGGGTTTGCGGACGCGACGGAATCGCTGGCCGAGGAACTCGACTTTCGTTTCGACTCGCCGATCTCGTGGGATGCGCTGCTTGAAAAACCGCTCGTCAGATCGGGCTGGCTCGGCAACCTGGTCCCGAGCTTCGAGCAGCGCGCGGAGCTGCTTGCTATGTATGACCAGGACAACGTCGGCATGGTCGATCGAGTGGAGTTCGCTGCCTTCCTAACGCGCGGCCTCACGCGCCGCAGCCACTTGCGACTGGTCCATGCACGCGCGACCGCTGCGCCGCTGATGCGCTCAAATTCTCCCTGGGGTGAACTCGATCAGGATGAGGATGGCGAGCTGAGCGAACAAGAGCTCAGCCGCACGGGCGATGCGCTGATGCACTTCGACTTCGACGGCGATGGCATCATCACCGAGAGCGAACTTCGCTCTAACAGTGAAGCGATGCGCGGCCCGATGAATATGTCGCGCTCGTCAGGCCTGCTCGATGTGACGCACGTGCTGACCCCCGACGCCAAATCGAACATCACCCTCGAGCGCGCCGTCCACGAGCATTACTCGTTTACCGAGACGCTCTCGCGCGAGACGTTCTTTGGCTGGGATGATCAGCGATGGAAACAGATCGATCGGGAAGCCAAAGGGGAAATCGTTCGCCGCGATCTCGAATCGCTCTGCGATATGCCTGCTGACGCGCAGTTGAATGTCGCGTTGCCCAGTTCTCTCGAACTCTCCGATTCCGGAAACTCCCCGCAGCCAGAGGGCCCCCCCGACGAATCCGTCGATGGATCGCTTGGCGAACCAGTCAGCCAAGGGTCGGTCGTCTCCGTGGCGAGCGAGTCCAAGGGCGACAAGAAGCAGATCGTCTGGACCGCTGGGCCGAGTGGCGGACGGTTGTTGCTGCCGGGCTGCGTGGTGCTGGTGCAAGTCAGCGACGACCACAGCCCCGAGGCGCGAGGCTTGGCGATGGAGCGGTTCTCCCAGGCGGCCGACGACAAGCAGCTCGCCGCTGCGATTACCAATCGACTTGAACTTAAAGAAAGCGCTTGGCAACTCTTGGCCGAGCAAGGCAGCCAGGGTCCCTCGCGGGCTTGGCGATGGACGGCCGCGCCGCGGCACTTCCATGTCACCGCCACCTGGACGGCCGTCGAGCATCCCTGGTTCGAGCTAGTCGATGCCAACGGCGACCGGCGGCTAACCGGCCTGGAGCTTTCCGATTTTCACGCCTCCGCCGGCCGCTGGGACCGAAACTTTAATGGTAGGTTAGAAGAAGAGGAGCTGCCGCTGGTGATCTCGATGCGAATCGCTCGCGAGGATAACCGTTTCGCAGGTTTTCTGCCGGGGGGTACGAATGTGAAAAAAGGGGTAACAAATGCACCCCAGGGCCCTTCTTGGTTTACAGGCATGGACTATAATTCAGATGGAGAACTCACCCATGCCGAATTTTTGGGGGAAGATACCGCCTTTGAGGCGTTGGATGCCAATAGAGACGGAATAATCGACGTAAGGGAGGTTTACGCGCCGCATTAGTTTCACGTACATTACTGGCAACTCGTGATTGGCATGTGCCGCAAGCAACTTAACTTCTTCGCCCACTAGTTATTGCTTTGACCCACCAGTGGTGGCGAGCACATCGATTCACTCGGGACGGACTTTATCCATTTCGGTCGGCTCACTTACAGGGCGCGACCAACGTCAGTCGAAGTTTCTTAAGCGTTCGTAATTCGGGCACAGGGCTGCCAATCGTGCGGCCCAAATTGTAGCAGGCAATGGAAGCGGGGACTGTCGCGTCCTAGCCTCCACCTGTTTGGCGTGCACGATACCATGCTGCAGCGACTTTGGCGGCCGCTTGTTAATCGAAGGCACTTTGGCGAACACCTTGACTTCACTTTTCATTTGGCGGATCCGCCCTCGGGCGCGCTAGGCCGTCGGGCTTTTCACAATTTATTTTTTGAGGATCGCACATGCCGATTTCTGTGCTGATTGCAGATGACCACGAGGTAGTCCGGCTGGGACTGAAGAATTTGCTGCAAGGAACCGAATGCGAAGTGATCGCCGAGGCGATGACCGGCGAACAGGCCTTGGAATTGGTGAGCACGAAGAAGCCCGACTTGGTGATCCTGGATGTTCGCATGGGCGGCGGCGACGGCCTGTACGTCCTCGGCCGCATCAAGCTCGATCAGCCCGCGTTGCCGATCATTCTGTTGTCGACCTACGACAATCCGACCTACGTCGCTCGAGCCGTAGCGCTTGGCGCGTCGGGTTACGTCCTTAAGAGCGACACGCGCGAGCGGCTGCTCGAAGCGATCGCTACCGCGATGAAAGGCGAGTCGGCTTGGACGCGCGATGAACTGCGGCGCGTCACCGGCGCGCTGGCCACGCCACGACTGCAAACCGACGTCGAAGTGCCGCTGACGCAGCGCGAGAGCGAAGTGCTCAAGCAACTGGCCAATGGACTCACCAACAAAGAGATCGCTCTGGCGCTGAACATCAGCTACGAGACGGTCAAAGAGCACGTCCAGCACATCCTTCGCAAGATCGGCGTCTCGGACCGTACGCAAGCTGCCGTGTGGGCCGTGCGCAAAGGACTGGTGTAGATTCAAGGTGCCGCTCAACAGACATTGTGTGGCACTGGCTATGCCCAATACTGTCCGGAGTTTTGTAACCCGACGCGTAAGCGAGGGACGAACCCGCCGCTACGGCTGCATAGTCGATGTTTAAGGACCAAATTGGGACTTTTGCCGCAGGGCCGATAAACCCCGGTGTACCAAGCGCGCGGTCGAAGATCTGTCGTTGGGCTGCTTGGCCATGTCGCCATCCAATTCAATAGCTCTGAGATTCTCCTCGCTAGGGAGTGCTGTCGATCGCTGAGGCAGGTTCGTCCCTCGCTTACGCGTCGGGTTACATGAGATCCCGGCCCACAGACTTCGAAGCGAAGACACTGGCATAGCCAGTGCCACACGAGGCGGAGACGCCGCAGTTTTTGCTCGCAAACACCTGCCCTCCGGCTCGGGTTTCTGCTACGTTAGAGCCGCTCGGACTGCGGTTGCCTCTGGCGTAGTTTCGGTGGCTCCAGTCATAGGTTATCTCATAGAAAGTGGGACGCGGATGGGCAAA
>JBQCEI010000269.1:0-3215 GCA_051960375.1 Aureliella sp.
CGGAGCAAACAGCGATCGAGAGAGAAAAAACCGTTCCAAGACTGGCGCGGATTGCGTTGGGATTGAAAACTTCGCAAGCCGGGTCGGTCAGGACGAGCGCATCGGCACCGGCTGTGGCCGCCGTGCGGGCTACCGCTCCGATATTGCCCGGCTTCTCCACGCGATCGAGCACCAGCACCAGCGGCTGGTCGGGCAACTGCAGTTTTTCCAGATCCAGTTTCGGCGCGCAAGCAACCGCCACCGCGCCGCCGGTGCGCTCGCCATAGGCCAACTTCTCAAAGACGCGATCGCTCACCGGCTGCAGGGCCGCTTCTGGCCAATGGTCCATCGACGGTGGAGCGACCGGATTGCCAGCATCGCTGAGCGGATAAAAGATCGTTTCCAGCGCCACTCCCGCTCGCCGAGCCACTTCGATTTCGCGAATGCCATCGATCAGTATCTGTCCGCTCCGCCGCCGCGCGCGACTGTCGCGCAGCCGCAGCGCGTGCTTGACCTTCGGGTTTTGCAAGCTTTCGATGATCGGTTTCATTCGGAGTAGAGTCATGGGTGTCTTCGTGTCGGGTGGTTCCAAAAAATAACCACCCAGGCACAAAGACACAAAGCGGAGCTGGGGGCCGCGGTGAGTTTTCCTCAATTCCTACCCTGCGACCGCACGAAAAAATGAGGAGAGAGGTTCGCAAACGCGTCTATTTATTGCACTGGCAAAACGTATCTTATGTACGATTCATCCGCAAACCTGTATCTCGAACAGGAAGTTTTGACCGCCTCGCCGGCCAAGTTGCGTTGGTTGCTGCTGCAGAAAAGCGTCCATCTATGCGATGCCGTCGGCGAGCTGTGGCGGGCTGGCGACACGGCGACGGGCGATCAGTGGAGCCTGCGGCTGCGCGAGATCCTGACCGAACTGCTCAGCGGCATCCAAGCCAAGGACGAGCTAGCTAAGCAGGTTTCTGACCTGTACGTCTTTATGATCCAGCAACTGACGCGAGCCGAGAAGAGCCGTGATCTGGCGGTGCTGGGCGATTTGCGGGGCTTGCTCGAGATCGAAACGGAAACGTGGCGGCTGGTGCAGCAAAACTTCGCCGACGCCCGCGGCACGGTCGTAACGCCGCCGCTGGAGCCCAGCCCGCTTTGGAGCACGGCCAGCGGCAGCGAAGGCTCGCTGTGCCTGGACGCTTGATCGCCCAAGGCCTCACAAAAGTTTTTAACCGCGGAGGACGCGGAGAGCGCGGAGGAAGAGGGGCCGGGCGGGATGGGCTGACTGTGCGGGGGGCCGGAGAAGGCTATGATTGAAGCAGGTTCTGTCGCTGCTTCCGACCCCGCATTAGGTGTGACTGACAATGAAGAGCTCTGGCCTCCTTCCACTCCATCCGGCCGCCGAGCGTTCTGCTGGCGGCGCGGTGTCGCTCATCGCCCGCGTCTTCTTTCTCGTGCTCGTCGGCCTGGGGTGCTCGAGCTTGCAGAGCGTCGCATGCGGCGACGACTCAGCCAAGCCCTCTAGCAAGAAATCCGACGATAGCCGCGCCGACTCCGAATCGACCGACGAACCGGCCTTCGTGCGGACGCTCAAGGACGACGCCGGCAAGCCCGTCGTGCTGCAAACGGCGATTGCGACTTACAAGGCCGACTCAGGACCTTACGCGGGAGCCGAAGTGGCTCTGATCGGCGCGATTCACATCGCCGACAAAGCGTACTTCGAGAAACTCAACCAGCGTTTCAAGTCCTACGATGCGCTGCTGTACGAGATGGTGGCCGACCCCAAGATGGTCAAGCGCATCAACGATCCCAACGCCAAGAATCGCAGCGCCGTCAGCTCGCTGCAAAACGGCATGAAGGACATGCTCGGCCTGAGCTTTCAGCTCGATGTGATCAACTACCAGGCGAAGAACTTCGTGCATGCCGACATGAACCCCGAGCAGTTCACGCAGAGTCTCTCGGAGCGACAGGAGGGACTCGTGCAGTTCCTCATGCGCTCGATGGGCTCGAGCCTGGCTCTGCAGAGCTCGCACAAGAGCAACGACATCGACATGCTGGCAGCGCTCATGTCGGGCAACCGCGAACTGGCTCTCAAACGCGTCCTCTCCGAACAAATCGAAGAGATGGATGGCCAGTTGGCCGCCATCTCGGGCGAAGACGGCAAGAGCACGCTGATCACCGAGCGCAATGCCAAGGCGCTCGAAGTGCTCAAGCGCGAACTCGATGGCGGCAAGAAGCGGGTCGGCATCTTCTACGGCGCTGGGCACTTGCCGCACATGAGCGAGGAACTGGTCAAGGAGTTCAAGATGCAGCCGGTCAAAACCGAATGGCTCGACGCTTGGGATATGCACGATCCCAAGAAGCGATAAGGACCATTTTTTAACGCAGAGACGCAGAGACGAGACGCAGAGAGCGCAGAGAGAGAAAGCAACTCATCAGGAGCCCGCGAGATGCTCAAGCAACATGATCGACGTTCAAGTGGGGTATCGATTGGGCAATATCTGATCAACCGCCTGCAGGACTACGGCATCCGCGATGTCTTCGGCATCCCGGGCGACTACGTGCTGAGCTTCTACAGCATGCTCGAGGAGAGCCCGATCAACGTGGTGGGCTGTACGCGCGAGGACTGCGCGGGCTTTGCGGCCGATGCTTACGCCCGCATCAACGGCATGGGAGCTCTGTGCGTGACGTACTGCGTCGGCGGGCTGAGCGTCTGCAACAGCATCGCCGGTGCCTTCGCCGAGAAATCGCCCGTCGTGCTGATCAGTGGCGCTCCCGGCCTGGGCGAGCGCACCAACAATCCTCTGCTGCATCACAAGGTCCGCGAGTTCAGCACGCAGCGGCAAGTCTTTGAAAAGCTGTGCATCGCCGTAACCGAGCTGAACGATCCGATGACGGCCTTCAGCGAAATCGACCGCGCACTCGATGCGGCCGATCGCTTCAAACGGCCGGTCTACATCGAGATTCCACGCGACATGGTCACCGTGATTCCGCCGGTCACGCACGGATATCGTCCCGAGGCATCGACGATCGAACCGCAGGCTCTGTCCGAAGCGATTCGCGAAACATGCGAACGTCTGAAGGTCGCAGAGCGTCCGCTGATTATTGCAGGGGTCGAGATCCATCGCTTCGGACTGCAGGATCAGGTGCTCAAGCTGGCCGAGGAAGCCCAGATACCGCTGGCCGCCACGCTGCTGGGCAAGAGCGTCGTTCCCGAAAAACATCCGCTCTACATCGGACTG
>JBQCEI010000270.1:0-5292 GCA_051960375.1 Aureliella sp.
GCGCGTGATACGATCAATCGCAATGACGGTAAGCGCGGCGCTTGATCAGGGAATCAGCATGACTGAGCCACAGGCAATGAACGATGTGCGACCGCGAACTGGCGATGCGCTGCTGGTCGTCGACGTGCAGCGCGACTTCTTTTCAGGCGGCGCGCTGGCGGTGCCCGAGGCCGAGCAAATCTTGCCGGCCGTCAATCGCCTGATCGAGCGTTTTCGCGATCAAGGCTTCCCGATCGTCGCCACCCAGGACTTGCACCCGGCCGATCACTGCTCGTTCATCGGTTCCGGTGGTCGCTGGCCGACGCACTGCGTCGAAGGGACCGCCGGGGCGGAGCCTGTGGCCGAACTCAAGCTGCCCGAGGATGCGATTCGCATTCGCAAAGGGGTAAATCGCGACCAGGAGGCCTACTCGGCATTTTCAGGCACCTCGCTGCGAGAGCAACTGCAACAGCTCGGCATCGAGCGCGTCTTTGTATGCGGAGTGGCGACGGAATACTGCGTAGCGGAGACGGCCAAGGATGCGCTCTCGCTCGGCCTGGAAGTCGTGCTGCTGGGCGACTGCGTGCGAGCGGTCGATGCCCGGGCCGGCCAGCGAGCCATCGCCGATCTGCTCAGCCGCGGCGTGCTGCTGCATCAGCCATCGGCCCGTGACATCGCCCGCCCGGGAGTCGGTGCGCTGATGACCGACCTCTACCAGTTGACGATGCTGCAAGGCTATTTTTATCAGCGCATGAACCAGACGGCGGTCTTTGAGTTCTTCATCCGCAAGCTGCCCAAAGGCAGAAATTTTTTAGTCGCAGCCGGGCTCGAACAGGTGCTCGAGTATTTGGAGGGCCTGCGTTTTACGCCTGATGAACTCGAGTGGCTGGCCGGCAGCGGCTTCCACGAAGATTTCGTGCGCCATCTCGAAACGTTTCGATTCACCGGCGATGTCCAAGCGCTGCCCGAAGGGACGGTCTTCTTTCCCGACGAACCGATGATCCGCGTGACCGCTCCGCTGCCCGAAGCGCAGCTGGTCGAATCGCGGATCATCAACATTCTGCACTTCCAGACGCTCATCGCTTCGAAGGCCGCTCGCTCGGTCTTGGTCGCGCCGGACAAGCTGCTGGTCGATTTCGGCATGCGGCGAGCGCATGCGGCCGAGGCGGGACTGTGGGCCGCGCGAGCTGCCTATGCGGTCGGCTTTGCAGGCAGCGCGACGGTCGAAGCCGGCAGGCTGTTCGGCGTGCCGCTCTATGGCACGATGGCCCACTCGTTCATTCAGGCACACGATGTGGAAAGCGAAGCCTTCGAACACTTCGCGCTGGCCAATCCGAATAACGTCGTATTCTTGATCGACACGTACGACACCGAACGCGCCGCAGAGAAAGTCGTCCAGCTATCCAGCCGACTGAAGGCTCGCGGAATTCCGATCAAGAGCGTCCGGCTCGACAGCGGCGATCTGGCCGAGCACGCGCGTCGCGTTCGCCGCATTCTCGACTCGGGCGATCTATCGCAGGTAAAAATCTTCGTCAGCGGCGGCTTGGACGAATACGACGTCAGTGATCTCATCGCCTCCGGCGCGCCGATCGATGGCTTCGGTATCGGCACTCGGTTGGATGTCTCAGCCGATGCGCCGGCGCTCGACTGCGCGTACAAGCTGCAGGAATACGCCGGCCGCCCGCGCCGCAAACGCTCCGAAGGCAAAGCCACATGGCCCGGCCGCAAACAGGTCTTTCGCACTTTCGAAAGAGGCGTGATGAGCGGCGATGTAGTGGCGCTCGAGAACGAACCAGAGCGCGGCGAGCCGCTTTTGCAGTACGTCATGCGCGGCGGCGCGCGCGTCGAGCCGGCCCAATCGATGATCGACATCCGGCAGCGCGCGGCAGCCAACCTCGCCGCCCTTCCTCCGGCCCTCAAGGATATCAACCAGTCGGCCACTTATCCCGTTGCGATCTCGCAGGCGATTCGCGAGATGGCCAGCGCGCTCGATTCGGCGCATGAAGGAGGGTAACCACCAAGACACAAAGACACCAAGAAACAGCCGCCTGCTAAACTAGGAACTTCGAGGCGGTGAAGTTTTCCGGTCTTGCTCGAGGGTTCACAAACTGTGATGCCTGTACTCGCTCGTTCCCGCTGGTGGTGGTCCGTCGCATGTTTAACCTTCGGCCTCCATTGCGATGTACCGCTTGCGCTGCAAGCTCAATCGCCTGAACCGCAGCCAGCTGATGCATTAAAAACGCCCGACTCCTTTCCTCGCTTTGCTGCAGTGGAACCGAAGGACGCCGCAGCGACTTTCGTGGTGCAGGATGGTTTTCAGATGCAGCTGGTGGCCGCCGAGCCGCTGGTCACCGATCCGGTCGCGATGACCATCGACGAAGATGGCCGAGCGTATGTCGTCGAGATGAATGACTATCCCTACACCGATCCCAAGACGCATCGCCCTTGGGCTGACAATACGACCGACGCTCCGATCGGCCGCGTGCGGTTGCTCGAGGATACCGACGGCGATGGTGTATATGATCGCGGCCGCGTCTTTGCCGAGGGGCTATCGTGGCCCAGCGGCGTGCTCTGTTACCGCGGCGGAATCTTCGTCACTGCCACGCCCGACATCTGGTACTTGAAAGACGCCGATGGCGATGGCCATGCCGAAGTCCGCGAGCGCGTCTTCACCGGCTTTCGCAAATACAACGTGCAAGCCGTGATGAACAATCCAATTTGGGGCTTGGATAACCATATCTACGTGGCGGGTTCCAGCAACGGTGGTAGCGTCGTCGCGCCGGGGCAAACCGAACAGCGGCCGATCACCGCCCGCGGCGACTTTCGCATCGACCCGCGCACGCACGCGTTTGAGCTGCAAGCCGGCGGAGCTCGGTTCGGCAACACGTTTGACGACTGGGGCAATCGCTTTCTGTGCAACATCCGCAATCCGGCCATCCATGTCGTGCTCGACAACCGCTATCTGGCTCGCAATCCGTTCTTCGCCGCTCCGACTGCTGCGGTCGACATCGCCGAATCGGGCGACCAGATGCCCGTCTATCGCATCAGTCCGCTCGAACCGTGGCGCGACTTGCGCGGAAAGCAATGGTCAGCCGATCCGACGAAGAAACTGCCGCGCAGCGAACTGACCGGTGGCGGCGTCTTCACGTCTACCAGCGGCATTACGGCCTATCGCGGGCACGCATATCCTGAGGCCTACGCCGGCCAGTTGTTCGAAGGGGAAGTTGCCAACAACGCAATTTATCGACAGCGCATCGAGCCCGACGGCAACACGTTCCGCGCCTGGCGAGCCGATGAGAAAGCGGAGTTCGTGGCGTCGACCGATACGTGGTTCCGACCCGTCAATCTCTACAACGCGCCCGACGGCACTTTGTATGTCCTCGATATGTATCGCGAGTTCATCGAGCATCCGTGGTCGATCCCCGACGACATCCATGCACGCTTGGACCTGACCAGCGGTCGCGATCGCGGCCGCATCTATCGCCTCGCGCCGCCGGGTTTCAAGCCCAGTGGTAAACGGCCCGCCCTCAGCCGCGCGAGCACCGCCGAACTGGTCGAGCATCTGGCCGATCGCGATAGTTGGTGCCGCGAAACGGCTCAGCGGCTGTTAGTCGAGCGAGCCGACCGGTCGGCAGCGCCCGAGCTTCGCAAGCTGCTGGCCGCGCCGCAGCCGCTGCCTGCGGTGCATGCGCTCTGGACGCTCGTGGGCCTCGATGCGATTGCCGATGAAGATCTTGCAACCGCTTTGGAGCACCCATCGCCGCGCGTGCGCGAATACGCCGTGCGTATCGCCGAGGCTCGTTTTGAGGCAAACCCAGCGCTGCTCAAACAAACTTTGCAACTAAGCCAGGACGACGATAGCCGCGTGCGTTTGCAAGTGGCTCTCTCGATCGGAGGCTTGAGCAATGCGGCAGTAGTTTCTGCGCTGGCTCGCCTGGCCTCGCGCGACGTCGACGATCGCTGGATGCGCACGGCCGTCTGCTCCGCACCTTCTGAACATGCTGGCCCGCTGGCTCTGGCGCTGCTCGGCGATGAAGCCTTTCTGGAAAAGTCTGCAGCGCCCGAGCTGCTCGAGCAATTGGCGGCGATCATCGGCGCTCAGGGCAACTCAGCCGCGGCCGTGCAACTGGTCCGCGTGAGCGACCGCATGGCGGGCACGCACGACGCGGCCTCGCTCGCGCTCTGGCAAGGTCTCGGCAGCGGCGCCAAACGCAAAGGCCGCAGCCTCGAGCAACTCTTCAGCGCCGACGCTACACCCAAGCAGAGCGCGATCGCTGCCTTTCTGGCGCGCTGCCAAGCGTTGGCGCTCGACGAGAACCAGGGAGAAGCTGAGAGAAGCAAAGCGATCGCCTGTTTGGCCTACGGTTCCTATCACGAGACCGCCGACGAGCTCGCGCGGCTGATCGAACCATTGCAGCCGCAAGCCGTTCAGCTCGCAGCGGTGCGAGCGCTCGGCTCCTACAAAGAACCCGAGATTGCCGGCCAGTTGATTGCTCGTTTGCGCCAACTCTCGCCCGCCGTTCAGGACGAAGCCTTTACGGCGCTGCTTGCAAGACCCGAGCGCACGATCGTGCTGCTGCGGGCAATCGAGAACAAGGCGGTTCCCGCGGGATTGCTCGGCCTGGCTCGCAAGACTCAGTTGCTCTCCAGCAAGAACGCGAGCGTCGCTGAGTTGGCCGGACAAGTGCTCGGCCGCGCCGAGGAAGCTCGCGCGGAGGTCGTGAAACGTTACCAAAGCGCCCTGAGCGCCGCGGGCAACCCGCAAAGGGGCCGGGAAGTTTTTGCCAAGCACTGCGCGGCCTGCCATCGCGCCGAGGGGCTCGGCACTGAAATCGGTCCGCACATGGAAACGGTGCGCTCGTGGGACCGCGCCAAACTGCTGCTGAATATACTGGACCCGAGCCGCGAAGTTGCGCCGCAGGCGATGTCGTATACCGTCCTGCTCGCCGACGGCCGCGCCATCAGCGGCCTGGTCGCCGACGAGACCGCCAGCAGCGTAACGATCAAGCGACCGGGAGCGCAGCCCGAAGTGGTGCTCAGGCAAGATATCGAGCAGATGAGCAATTCCGGTCTATCGCTCATGCCAGTCGGCTTCGAAGAAAGCATTACGCCCGAAGCGATGGCAGACTTACTGGCATTTTTGCAATCGCCTGCTGGTAAATAAGAAGAAATGAACCGCCAAGACACAAAGACACCAATACTTCTTCGTGTCTTTGAGTCTTGGTGGTTCATTTCTTCTTATTTACCAGCAGGCGATTGCAAAAATGCCAGTAAGTCCGCCATGGATTCAGGCGTGATGCTTTCTTCGAAGCC
>JBQCEI010000271.1:0-2278 GCA_051960375.1 Aureliella sp.
GACTCCGATCGATACGCCTGCATGGGTCGGTGTCGAAATTGACTGGAACAATGACTCGCAGGCCGATGCTACGGTGCCGATTGCCGACGATGGCACTTTTCAGTACACCGCCACGGCGCTGGCCGCTGGTGCCCAAACCGTGCAAGTGCGATCGAAAGCATACGATGGCGTAGTCAAAGCGGACGCCTATGGCCCGTGGGCCTCGCTTTCCTTTACATACGAACCGCTGGCGACACCACAGGCTACCTTGCACCTCTTAGTGGACGATGGCGAATCGTCCACCGATAACGTGAGTTCCATCAGCACGCTGACCGGCGTCGTCAGTCCGCTAGACGGTCAGGATATCCTTGTCGAGTTTGACACCAACGGAGACGGGACCGCCGATGGCTCAGCAATTCCCCAGTCCGACGGACAGTTCATTTATCGACCGGTGAGTTTGGCGGTCGGCAGCGTCACCGCCGCGGCTCGCGTGCAACGATTCAATCCCTATCTCGAGACCACCGAAATTGGTCCCTGGACCACGGTGACGTTTACGCTGGCACCACCGAACACGACCCCGCTCTCGCTTTCCAACCTCCGTCTGGCTGTCGACACCGGTATCAATACATCGGATCGGGTTACCACCAATCCCACGTTGACGGCCAGTATCCTAGGCGGCGCCATTGCCGATAAAGTCGAAATAGATCTCGACGGGAATGGAACTGCGGACACGACATCGGCAGTGCGCTCCGACGGCACGTTCCGGTTCACTCCGATCGGCATGAGTCTTGGCACTCATGTGATCGGTGCCCGGGCTGTGGGCTATGACTATTCCAGCGGTGCGCGTACCGAGGGCCCATGGAGCATGCTCGACTTCACGCTGGTGCAGTCGACAGCCTCGGTGCCTACCATCGAAACGCTGGGTCTGCTGAGCGACTCGGGCACCGAAGGCGACGGGCTCACCGAGAATCCCGCGATCATTGGAACGATCGCCGACGACGGTTCGGTCGCGCGAGTCACGATTCAAGTCGATACGAACAACGACGGCACGGTCGATGCGACAGTCTTCACCGATAACAGCGGTGTTTTCCTGTACCAGCCGGTCGATCCCACTTTAGGTGCGCATACCATCTCGTTCCGAACAACCGAGTTCGCCGCCGATTCGGATGAACAGCTTCTGGGAGCCTGGCACTCGGTCAGTTTCACTTTACAGGATCAGGTCGACGAGGCCCCAAGACTCTACGATGTGAGCTTTGATGCGGCGAGCATCGGTAAAGTGCCGTCGATCTCGGGGCGGGTAGGCTATCAGCACAGCGTCGAGAAGTTAGGAGTAGAAATCGACGTCAATGACGATGGCACCCCCGATGTGTTTGCCGTTACGGACGAGTACGGAAAATTCAATGCCGGTCTGACCGGGCTGGCTGATGGTACGCAATCGATCAGCATCCGTACGCGCGCAATTTCCGACGAAGCCGGCGCAGTCTTGGTCGGCCAGTGGCAAACCTACTCCGTGAATTATTCGCGTGCTTCGATCAGTCCCGCGGCGATTACATGGTTTGCGCTGGTCAACGACGACGGAACGAGTTCGAGCGACAATGTTACGACCGATGCACGTCTGCGCGGACAGGTTGACCGGGCTGCCTATAGCAGCTTCTTGACGATCGAACTGGATATGAACGGCGACGGAGTAGTCGACGGACACACGCTGGTACAGCCCGATCTATCATGGACGTACACACCGCAGAACGTGCCGGTTGGACCAGCGGTCGCACGCGCCCGGACCAAGGACTATGCGCCCAGCGGAGAGGTGCTTCGTAGCGATTGGTCCTCGCTCTCATTCACGTTGCAATCGGCGGACACCAGTTCGCTGCGTGTAGCGAACATCGCTTTGGCGAACGACACCGGCGCATCAAGCAACGACCGCAGCACGAGCGTTGGGGCTATCACAGGCGCAGTCCTCGGCCAGCAAGGCTCGACCATGCTGATCGTCGAAGTCGACCAAAATGGTGACGGCAAAGCGGACGGCTCCGTCCAGACCTGGGGAAGTTCGTTTTACTACACTCCTTCAGGGCTCCTAGAAGGTTGGGTTGAGCTGCAAGTCAGAGTCCGCACCAGCGATTCCAGCCAGTCGAGCTCGTGGACCAGCTTCGGCTTTGTCTATGACAGCGACCCAGATAGCGCCGATGCACAGGCCCTCGTCAGCGCCTACTCATCATTCAACACGAGCAATCAGAACGGCTCCGATGCTCACGATGCCAGTCTTATCACTGCGAACGATACCCTGACCGGCTCGCGCTCT
>JBQCEI010000272.1:0-5059 GCA_051960375.1 Aureliella sp.
AGGCGATAAGGATCGCGGGTACTATGCTGAGCGTCAAACTCTTGTTGGCATCGGTCATCATTGCTTGCCCCTTTGATTCCGATTTTTACCGCGGAGGATGCGGAGAGCGCGGAGAGTTTCTAGCGAAGCTCTGCGTTCTCTGCGTTCGCGTCTCTGCGTCTCTGCGGTAAAAGGGTGCTCCTTGTCCGATCGAGCGAAGAATGCGAAAATCGCTACTGTTTGACAGAGATTCTTCTGCGATCGGTTCGGTCCTCTAAGTGAGCAGCATAGCATTTTGAATTTCGAGCGCGTTTGCATTGAAGCGATTGGTTTTCAGTTGCCGCCCGAGGTGGTGACTTCTCTGGAGATCGAGCGGCAGCTTGCGCCGACCTACGAGCGGTTGCGGTTGCCCGAGGGGCGGCTGGAGCTGATGAGCGGGATCGCGGAGCGGCGGTTCTGGGAGCCGGGCACGCCGATCAGCGGCCCCAGTTCGGTATCAGCCGCGGCGGCTCTCGAGCGCTCCGGCATTGCACCCGAGAAGATCGGCTGCTTGATTCATGCCAGCGTCTGCCGCGACTATCTCGAACCGGCGACCGCTTGCCGCGTGCACGCCGCCCTCGGGCTCGGCTCCAACTGCTGGGTTTACGATGTCTCCAACGCGTGCCTCGGGCTGCTCAGTGGCATGGTTCAAATTGCAACGCTGATCGAGCGCGGGGCGATCGAAGCGGGGATCGTCGTCGGCACCGAGAGCGCTCGCAATCTCGTCGAATCGACCATCGCGGCGCTCAACGCCGACGCCTCGCTCACGCGGCAAACGATCAAGCCTTCGTTTGCGTCGCTGACGATCGGTTCGGGCAGCTGCGCGATCTTGCTGGCCAGTCGCGAGCTCAGCCGTACCGGCAACTTGCTGACCACGGCGGTCGCGCGGGCCGAAAGCCAACACCACGAGCTGTGTCAAAGCGAAGGGGACCGCGCCGGCGCGGCGATGCAGCCGCTGATGCAGACCGACAGCGAACAGTTGCTGCACGCAGGCGTAGGAGTTGGCAGCCGCACCTTTGCCAGCCTGCTTGAAAGCTCGGGCCTTGGGCGCAGCGATTTCGATCGCACCGTCTGCCATCAAGTCGGCCAAGCGCATCGTCGGCTGATGCTCGAAACGCTCGGCTTGCCGACCGACAACGATTACTCGACGTTCCACTGGCTAGGCAACACCGGCTCGGTCGCGCTGCCGATGGCGCTGGCGGCCGGCATCTTGAGCGGCCAAATCAGCGGGGGCCACCGGGCAGCTCTGCTCGGGATTGGCTCGGGCATCAATTCGGTGATGCTGGCCACCGAGTGGCGCGAGCCCCAAGTGGCCGGCGAGCTCGACGCGGCGGCCCAGCGATGGCTCGCCCGGCCGATGAGCGCAGCGAAGTGAGCAACCGATTATGAGCGATCCAGGCCGCGAAGCGCAGAACGTTCGGGGTCGCACCCTTCTGGAAGAGCTGCAAGGCAAGACGCTCAGCGTGGCAGCGATTCGCGCAGTCGATCGCACGGCGATCGAAGAGTTTCACATGCACTCGCTGGTGCTGATGGAGAACGCGGCCGGCAATTGCGCCCGCTGGCTCGTCGAGCGTTTCGCTGGCGGCTCGCGGGCAGTGCTCTTGTGCGGCTCGGGCAACAACGGCGGCGATGGGCTGGTGATCGCGCGGCATCTGCGCTTGGCGGGCTGGCGCTGCGCAGTGTTTGTGCTCGGACCGGAAGAAAAACTGTCGGCCGACGCGCTGGCCAACTGGAAGATCCTCACCGCCCGCAACTCGCCCGACAACACGATGATTTTTCCTAGCGATGCACAGAGTTCGAGTGGGCCCGTCATCGAAGCGATTGCAGCGGCCGATGTCATCGTCGACGCGATGCTCGGCTCAGGCGCACGCGGCGTGCCGCGCCCGCCGCTGGGCCGCTGGATCGAACTGGCCAACGCGGCTGCGGCGAAACGCATCGCGATCGACATCCCCACCGGCCTCGACGCCGACTCGGGCGAGCCGGCCCAGCCAACCTTCCGCGCCGATGCCACGCTGACCTTTGTCGCTCGCAAACCCGGCTTCGATCAGCCGCAGGCGCGGCAGTTCCTCGGCGAGGTCAGCGTCTTGCCGATCGGCATTCCGCTTGAGCTAGTTGAAGAGTTGGTTGATGGATCAGGCTAAAGGCTTCAGGCTTCAGGCTTCAGGCTTCAGGCTCTTAGGACCAAAGGTCCGTCATTCCTTAGCCCAGCCCGGCAGGGCTGGGATTTGCGTAGGTTTTAAGTCCCGGCAGGGACGGCAGCCCCATGCCGGCGGCGCGAGCCGCCGGATTTGATCAGCGCAGTGAGAGTAAGTCCCGAAGGGATGACAGAGGGAGCGCGAATACGTGTCGCAAGAACGGCTGTCGTCCCTCCGGGACTTGTTGTTAAGGTTGACGCCTTTTCAACCGGCGGCTCGCGCCGCCGGCATGGGGCTGTCGTCCCTACCGGGACTAAAAGACCATCCCAGCCCTGCCGGGCTGGGCTAAGGAATCACGGACCTTCGGTCCTAAGAACCTAAAGCCTGAAGCCTGAAGCCTGAAGCCTGACGCCTGCCTCAATCTTCGTCTTCATCGCCCGGGGGCGGTTCGTAGTTGAACTCTTGCCACTTGACGGCGTAGTTCATCGGTTCGATGCGCAGGACCAGTTCGCCGTTTTGGAAGAGGCGGACCGTGCCGCTGGACTGGCTGACGACGATGGCGACCGCCTTGGTGATCTGCGAGATGGCGGCTCCGGCCCAGTGGCGAGCGCCGAGTCCCTTCGACAGCGTGAGATCGGCATGTTTGACTTCGATGATCTGCCGGCTCTTTTCGACGATGCCGTCGGGCGAGACGACGAAAGCGCCGTCCATTTGAGCGATCTCTTTGATGTCCTCGCGCACGCGGGGATCGAAGAGGTTGCGCATCTTGCGGTGATAGCCCTTCAAGGGATCGAAGCCGCTATCCTTGCAGTGCGTCAGCACGCGGCGCGTATCGCCGATCACGAACATCGTGCCAACCTTCTTCCCCTCTCGACCTTCGCGGCCGATCTGCGTAGCTAGATCGATCATCACTTTCAGGCTCTTCAGCGGCACGCTGCTTTCCAAGCGCTGCAGATCGCGCGAGGTCAGCCGCCGCATGCGATCGTCGAGCCGAATCAGGCTGATCGAATCGAGCTTCTGATGTTCGAAGCCGCTGTAGACAGCGATCACATCGCAGTTGCTCTTGAGAATCTCATCGGCCACCGCCTCGAGCAGCGCGTGCTGCAGGCGTTCGAGCAGCGGCGATTTCTCTTTGTTGAGTGGCAGCGGAATCAAGCCTGCTTCGGTCGCGCCGGCCAGGTCGGTTTCGGAGTCGGTGGCGACGATCACTTTGGTCACCGCCGCAGGAATCGCTTGCCGCAGCTTCAACCAATCGGCGCTGCCGTCGAGCAATACGAGAATCGCGTCGGCGTGCGCCTCTGCCACCAAAGCGCCCGCTGCCGCGAGAATCGTCGTGGACTGCTTGGTGACTCTATGAGAAGACATGGGGAAGACTCAGGCCGAACTCCGTAAATGCCGGTCTGAATCGTACTCCACCCAGGCAAGCTACACAATGCCGGCAAGCCGCGTTCGCGGGTTCCCATTTTACCGCGGAGGCGCGGAGAGTGTGGAGAATCCTCCGCGGTAAGACTCTCAGCGCAGTCCTTTGACCAAGCCGGTCTGTGCCAGGTGGCTTTTCAGTTGGCCGGCGGGGACTTTGAAGACGCGCTGGTTGTAGAGCGCCAGAGCTCGCAGCGCGTGGCCGCGGGGGCCGATGGGCCAGTCGTGATCGCGGTTATCGTAGACTTGCGACAGGATGAATTCGACCGCTTTGGTGACGCGCGGATCGTTCAGCTGCTCGGGCGGGAGCGTAAACACCAGCCACTCGAGGATGTGACCGGTCGTTTGGACTTTCCGCTCCATGCTCGGCTCGTTGGCCCGGCCTTCGAACCAGTCGGTGCTGAAGCTGCCGTCGGGATTTTGAAGCGTCCAGGCGTACGAGACAAAGTCCTTGACGTAGACGTCCGCGCGAGCCCAGTGGCCGTTGATCGGTTCGCCGTAGCGGCGGCGCATCATCAGAGCGTAGCTGAGGCCCATCAAGCGATGCGTGCCACCGCAGGCCGCTCCGACGACCGGCTGTTCGATCTCTTCGCGCACCAGCTTTTCCAAATTCCAAACTTGCCCGCGCTCGTCGCGCCACACTTGGCGAGGGGCCAAGTAATGCGACAGGCCGATCAGCTTGAAGGTCAATTCGGACTTCTCGCGGCAGGTCGCCATCTCATAGCGAATCAGGTCCGACACGGTGTAGCGCGTCTTGCCGACGATGATCGGAAAGTTACGAGGCACGCCCGACTGGGCCAGAATGGCCAGGAACTGTCCTTCGTGTCCTTGCACGCCGGGGCCGACGTTGGTTCGAAAGCCGCTGTGGGTCGGATGGAACATGCGCTGCGTTTTGCACACGCCGTTGTAGCACATCCAACCGATCGCATTGACGTGGCGATTGCCCGCGACGATGTCGGTCTCGACGCCGAACGGGAGAATCGTGTGCATGACGGCCCAGGGGCTGCGCTTGGCGAGATTCTCTTGATTGGTGAAGTAATAGGCCAGGCAGGTGTTGATGCGCTGATGCAGCACCTGCTGCGCGGCATTTTCGATCGGCGCCAAGGGAGTAGCACCCGGGCGACCGGCAGGCGACTTGGCTTCGACCGGATCGAGCTTGTGCTCTTCGGGCTCAGCGGCAGGAGCGTCAAAGGGATGTTCTTCTTGCTCCAGCGGCAAATCATTGAGGGTGCGATTCGCCGTCGGCGCAGCCTCTTCACCTCCGGGGCATTCTCCTTGGTCTTTGGCTTGTTGCTCTTCGAGCGACAGCTCGTCCCGGCCTTGGCTGGAGGGAGCCGACTCGGTCGCGCCCTTGACTGGTCGCAGGACGTTGTCGGCTTGAGCCGGTTTCGATTTCGCTCGATCGGTCTTGGCTGGCGCGTCTTCTGACGACCGACCGGTTCGGCGAGTGCTGGCCGCGGGCTGACGGTCTTTCGCTTCTTCTTCGT
>JBQCEI010000273.1:0-3317 GCA_051960375.1 Aureliella sp.
GCGGAGCTGTCGTAAGTCTTCGACTAAATCCTGCGGCTGGCCGACCGGTAGCCAGCGGCTGACGCAGCCGGTGCTAACCGCTTCATGCCGCGCGACTTCGTCGCCGCAGACGAATACGTAGTTTGCAAACAAGGGTTCGTAGGTCGTGCGGACGCGACCGGCCGGCGAGCGGTAGCGTCGCGGGATCACTGGGCCGTAGAACGCAACGTTCGCCTGGACGAGCAGGCGCATGAACTTCTTTTCTTGACGGGCTAGTGTGTACATCGCCCACCAAGGCTCGGACATGGCTTGCTCGGTTTCGAGCAAGTTGTCCGGGTAGAGGTCGATTTCTTTGCCTAGGATCGGCATTTGTTTTTTAACCGCGGAGTGGGTGGCACTGGCTCTGCCAGTGCATCTTCTGTCGAAGTCTGCGGCGTCCCCGACTCTCAGGCACCCAATTCGAAACTGCTGACTCAAACACCACCATTTACCTCGGCTTCGAGTCAAGCCCATTGGAAGGCTCAATGAAGCTTCTGGCTTAGGTACTTCGAGAATGGGGACACTGGCATAGCCAGTGCCACACGATCGCCGACAGGAATCGACTGCACTCCGTCGGCGCGCACTTCGTTCCCGTGGGTGGCACTTATCCCTTTTTTGCCCGGCCGTTGAATCGAATTGTTGTTGCAGGAGCCGCTTTGCCGGCCGCCAAGTCTTCGTAACTGTTAGAGCTTAGTGCTCAATTGAAATCAGGGAAGGATCTGTTAACGAATGGGCTTAAATGGGGCTCCGCAAACAGACCGACCAAGCAGACTTTAACGCCTGGGGGGTAAGGGGGCCTGCTGCGACGCGAGAAGGTCGCACCGTTTTGGCGAGGCGTCCGTTGCAAGCCGAGAGCTGAACCGCGTCACATGGGTATTCCATTCCTCATAATCGGTTCAGATAGCAGTCTGCCTTCGGCAGATGATGCGATGCGGTGTCGGCGGCCGGGGAAGGCGGAGGGATCGCGCTGAAGGCCGGAGCGCGCATTTTGCGTCCGCGGCATCCCAGTCCGCCGGGCTGGGCTAAGGAATTGCGGGCCTTTGGCCCTAACAGTCAAATGCTGCAACACAACTTCGGTCATGACGCTCGGGAGGGAGCTAGGTTGGCTTCATCGTCGGCCGTCATTACGGTCAGCTGCGGCGGCTTTGCGGTCGAGTCGCTGACCAGGCTTTCGATTTGCGGCTCTAAGTCTTGGAGGATCTCGGCTAGTTGCGACATGACTTCGAAGCTGTGTCCGCTGGGGACTGGGCCGGACAAGTCGAGGCGGCCCAGGATGCGTCCGCCGACGTGGATCGGCAACGAGGTCGACCAGCGCTCCATGCGATCGGGCTGGCGACTGCGCTGCCAAGTCGCGTGGTAGCCTTCATGCAGCCACGGCAAGTTAAGATCGAGGTGGACTCGGCTGACTCCTTGGCGCTCGGCGAATTCGACCAGCGTTTCCCAGACGATTTCCCAGTTGCGCGTGCCTTGGAGGCGAACCGCCTGGTGCTGCACCGCTTCGTCGGCCGTCGCTGCCGGCTGCAACATGCTGTACGCGAACAGCTTCAGACGCCTCAAAACCAGCATCATCTCGGCAAAGCCGAAGACTCGCGTAGTAACCAGCAAAGCCAGTACGCCTGCGGCGCCGATCGCGGCGACGAAATCATTATTGAAGATCGTGCCGCCGAGCGCCCCGAGCGATGCAAAGCCACACAAACCGCTCGCAACCAGCAGCAGGCCGATGTCGGAAAAGCCTCGTTCTTTAATATTGTGATGCAAGTGAGCCCGATCGGTCGTGTAGATGCTGCGGCCGGTCAGCTTGCGGCGAACGATCGCCATGGCGGAATCAAACAGCGGAATGATCAAGATGGCCAGCGGAGCGACCATCGCCACCGTTGCAGGCCCTTTGAGCGCACAGCGAATCGCCAGGGCTCCTGAGATCATTCCAACGAGCAAACTGCCTGAATCGCCCAAGAAGATGCTGGCTGGCGGGAAGTTGAAGACCAAAAAGCCGATCAAAGCGCCGCACATGGCGAAGCTGATCGCCGCTTCGGCATCGTGCCCGCCGAGCGTGGCCATCAAGCCAAGCGAACCGGTGATGATCGCACCGACCGTTGAGCACAAACCGTCCGAGCCATCGATCAGGTTCAGCGCATTGGTGGTCGCCAGCAACCATACAACCGTTACAGGCGCCGCCAAAATGCCCAGTTGCACATCGAAGCCGAAGATCCGCACCGAGTGCATTTGAAAACCGAAGTATACAAGCAGTGTGGCTAGCACGATTTGGCCGAAGAGCTTTTGCCGGCCGCGCAACCCCCAAATGTCATCGGCTAAGCCCAGCAAGCAAACGCCGACCATGGCGATCGCAATGCCCGCGTAGGGAAGCAACGATTCCACCGTGATCGAGCCCAGATACGGCAGAAACGCGAGTCCCGAGCCGGCCAGCGTCGCCAGCAGGACACCGACCCCGCCGGCACGAGCGATGACCCGCCCATGCAGCTTGCGATGGGGATCGGGACGATCGACGATGTCGCAGCGGATGGCCAGATGCCGGACGATCGGCGTCACGACAACAGCTACGAAAAACGAACCCAGCAGGGCAGATACGTAGGTCGGCAACGAGGGAAGCTCCACAAAGATGAAAGATGCCGGCGCTAAATCCTGAGCCAAGACCTCCACGAACCCGTCACCGGTCCGCGGTCAAGGCTCTGAGTTCGATACTCATTAGCCACTGAGCGCGCGTCCAGCGAATTCGCATCGTTCTCTCAGAGCGAATTGTCCCGCGAAGTAGTCTAACCGAACTGTGCGGATTTTGGCAGTTGCGACGAGAAAAAGCCTCGGGCGAGCTGTGCCGAGAGTGGCTCGCGCGGTCGCACCTTTGTTGCAGGTGGGTCGGAAGAAAGACCTGTAAGGTCGTCTTTGTGAGCGGCGACCTTCCCACACCGCACTCAGACGGGGAGGCGAGACATCGCTGTAGTAGGTGCACGTTTGTGCGCGGATTTTTTCAGCGCGAGGAGCGCCACTTGAGTAGGCTCAGCGGTTTGGAGTCGCGAAGCGACGGCATGTATTAGCCTGGGACGCGAGTCCCAGGGACATGGCGACATGCCGCCTCGTGAGTCGCAAAGCGACGACATGAGGTCTCCATCCGAGAATGCTCACAATTGCGGCCTCATGTCGTTGCTTCGCGACTCGGACGGAGAATTGCGGTCGCTAAAACTTGGACTTTCGTACCAGGCTATAACAATCCATAGCTTAGCGCTTAAGGAGCCGATTTGACAGGGGATGCGAGTCCCTGAAACCACCGAGTAATTAAATTAAAC
>JBQCEI010000274.1:0-2245 GCA_051960375.1 Aureliella sp.
CGCGAATGCGAGTTCGAAGCTCGCCCGGTTTCATCCTACGTCAACAGCCCGCTCCACGAGGATGATCGCTGCCTCATGGAGCAGTTAGCTTCGGACTCTTACCGCGGAGACGCGGAGGGCGCAGAGAATTCGTACTGAGCCTCCTCCGCGCTCCAAAACGGTTTCGTGTGGCACTGGCTATGCCAGTGTCTTCTGCTTCGAAGTATCTGGTTCGCAGCTCCGCGAGGCTTTCTAATGCCGACCAACCATTGCCAAAAGCGGGCACGAGACAGCTTGCTATTGGAAAATGCACTCTTCTTCGACGCTTGAGACTTCGAAGAAGAGACACTGGCATAGCCAGTGCCACACAAGGGCTGTCGCCTTACGCGTGCAGCTTCTTATAGCGGAAGCGCGGCGGCTCGTCGGGATTGACGCCGAGTCGTTCGGCTCGCTGAGCTTCATAGGTCGCAAAGTTTCCTTCGCACCAGTGCACGTAACCGTCCCCTTCGAAGGCGAGGATGTGCGTCGCCAGACGGTCGAGGAACCAGCGATCGTGGGAGATCACCACGACGCAGCCGGCGTAGTTCTGAATCGCTTCTTCGAGCGCTCGCAGCGTATCGACGTCGAGGTCGTTGGTCGGTTCGTCGAGCAGCAAGACGTTCGAGCCGCGTCGCAAGAGCTTGGCCAAGTGCACGCGGTTGCGTTCACCGCCAGAGAGCTTGCCGACTTTCTTCTCCTGGTCGGGACCGCGGAAGTTGAACTTCGAAACGTAGCCACGGAAGTTCATCTTGCGGCCACCCATGTCGAGCACGTCATAGCCGCCGCTGATCTCTTGATAGACCGTCTTATCCGGATCGAGCGCATCGCGGTTCTGATCGACGTAACCGAACTCGACCGTCGGGCCGATGCGGAGCACGCCGCCGTCTGGCTTCTCTTCGCCAACCATCATGCGGAACAGCGTCGTCTTGCCGGCGCCGTTGGGACCGATCACACCGACGATGCCACCAACCGGCAAGCGGAACGAGAGATCGTCGATCAGCACGCGATCGCCAAAGCCCTTGGTCAGGTGGTCGGCTTCGATTACTAATTCGCCGAGGTGCTTGCCCGGTGGGATCTGCAGTTCGAGCTCATCGGGTCGATCCTCGAATTGCTCCGCCGCCATTTTTTCATAGGCACTAATACGCGCTTTGCTCTTAGCTTGACGAGCCTTCGGAGACGATCGGATCCACTCGAGTTCGCGAGCCAGCGTCTTCTGGCGACTGACTTGACCTTTCTGCTCGCGCTCCAAGCGGGCTTGCTTTTGTTCAAGCCACGACGAGTAGTTGCCTTCGAACGGATGCCCCTGGCCGCGATCCAGTTCGAGGATCCACTGCGCGACGTTGTCGAGGAAGTAGCGATCGTGCGTCACGGCGACGACCGTGCCGGGATATTGCGCGAGGTGCTGCTCGAGCCAGTTGATCGCTTCGGCATCGAGGTGGTTCGTCGGTTCGTCGAGCAGCAGCAGGTCGGGCTGTTCGATCAAGAGCTTGCACAGAGCCACGCGCCGTCGCTCGCCACCGGAGAGCTTCGAGACATCGGCGTCGCCCGGCGGCAGGTTCATCACCGACATCGCCACTTCCACTTGGCGATCGAGCTCCCACAAGTTGTTGTTGTCGATGATGTCTTGCAGCCGCGCCATCTCATCGCACAGCTTCTGCATCTTGTCGTCGTCGGTCACTTCGCCCAGCTCGACCGAGATCTCGTTGAAGCGATCGAGCACCGCGCGGCGGGTGGCAACCGCTTCGTTGACGTTGCCCGCCACATCTTTGTCCGGGTTGAGCCGCGGTTCCTGCGGGAGGTAGCCGGCCGTGTAGCCGCTGGTCAGCCGGGCTTCCCCGTCGAATTCTTTGTCCTGGCCCGCCATGATCCGCAGCAGCGTGCTTTTGCCCGCCCCGTTCGGCCCGAGCACGCCGATCTTGGCCCCTGGGTAGAAGGACAACCAGATGTCCTTCAGTACCTCTTTCTGACCATGCTTCTTGGTCAGGGACTCCATTGTGAAAATATATTGACGATTCATGGGATTTTTTCGAGCCGTAAGCCGATGGGATTAGTAAGCGGGGTCAGCGTGAATTTACCCGTAATACCTAGCATCACAACCCCATCTCAGTTTGCACCCTTGAGCTAGCATCCGTCGCAACATTAGCCGCAGGGCGTTAGCCCGCGGTTGGCAGCAAGAAACCGGACGCTACCGCGTGCCGGCTGATACTGGGAGCTTGAATTGGCCTTC
>JBQCEI010000275.1:0-3366 GCA_051960375.1 Aureliella sp.
AGCATTTCGATCGGATTGATCGTTTGCTGGATCGAATCGACGACGACCGTTCCGCCACCGTAGCGGATATCGGCTTGGTTCACATAACGCAGGAAGATACCCTCGTCTTCCAGGTCGGCGCGTCCGGCGGCCTTGTCGACGTCGCGGCGATACGAGATACCGCCCCAGTCTCCCGGGCTAGGAGTCGTCCGCGGACCATACGTATCCAGACCGATCGACTCGTCTAGCCATGAGGTGAACAGCACATTGCCTGAAGCCGGCGCACCGTTGGCTTGCCGAATCGCGTTGCCGTTGGCGTCCAGCAGAATCGGTGCGCCCAGCACTTGCAGGCTCGAGCCTGAGCGGTCGATGTTGAGGTTCGAGCTGCCCACGCTGATGCGAGCGCTGCGCAGCTTGAAAATCGCTCCGGCGTCGATCATCGCCGTCACGCCGCGCGGCACTTCCATGCTGGAACCGTCCGACAGGACCGAACCGGCCAGCAAGCCGTAGCCGATTTCGTAGGCGAAGTTGTCGTTGGTCGTGGCGATCAAGCCGTCGTTACCGCCGTTGCCGACGATGCGGACGATATCGCCCGGCAGCGCCGAAGCAAAAGCATTGGCCACGCCACTTCCCGAGATGTTGTTGAACGGATGAGCCAGACTTCCGTCGGCATTCGGACCGGCCGACTTATCGACGAAGATCGTCTTGCCAGACACGTCGATCAAGACCAATGCCGGATCGATGTTGATCGACCGCTCGCCGCCCAGCGTCAGCCGCACGCCGTTGGCGATCGCCGAAACGCCCAGCTCAGGTCGCGAGACAATCGCTGCAGCTAAGGCATTGGCCAGCGATCCCGCCGTGTCGCCGATCGTGTACGGGATGGCAACATGTCCGGCGCTGATCGAGTTGTCGCTGTCAAATTCGAACTGGCGTACCGTGCCGTTGCCACCGGTGACGGTGATCACGCGGCCTTCGAGTCCGCTGCTGGCGCCTGCGTTAAAGCTGAGGACGCGATCGAGCGGCCGCGTCTGGAACCAGAAGTCGTAAGTACCTCCGGGCACACCGTCGCCATCACCATCGAGGCTAACGGCCGGATCGTTCGGCCCTTCGATGTCTTGAATCGCATCGGAAGTATCAACCTGAGCGCGGAACGAAATGCGCAGCTGATAATCACCTTGCGACTTGCCGCCGAAACCGGTGCCGGCCACGGTCGCATCGTAGCTTTCGTTGCCGCTAGCGGAAACGCCGATGTAGTAGACGCCGGCGGTCAGCGACTGCTTGATGAGCGAGTCTTTGCTGAAGTAGTCATCGTTCTGGGCAACCAGCTCCATCTTGCCGCCGCTGAGCACCACGGGGTTTTGCGTGAGCGAATTGCCGCCGATGCGCGTGCTGCCGGTTCCCTCGACGAGCGAAGCTTTCACCAGCTTGCTGGCGGCGCTCGAGTTGGCGATCGCCTGCAGCACCTGGGTGACGGTACTCTCGCTGCCGACGTGCGAGTTCAGATCGATGCTGATCGAGTTGGCGAAGACGCTCACGATGGGCAAGCCCAGCGTGCCGCGGTCGGTCTGCGTAAAGCGAATTTGGAAGTGGTTGCCTTGGGTTCCCGGCCTGAGCGATTCGAACTTCACTTTCAGCGAATCGCCGGCAGCAAAGTTGGTCGTCGCGGTCGCTTGGGTGGCGCGGAAGAGCTCGAGATTGGTATTGAGTGCGCTGCTGTTGGGCAACCGCTCGGCGTACGTTTCCGCGGTGAAGAGTCCTACCCGATCCGCTCCGCCGAAATCGACATCGAATCGATACAGATCGACGTCCGATCCATCCGGTCGATAGAGGTACTGGCCGTGGATGATGTCCTGGTTGCCGGGGAATACCGGCTCGTACTGCTCGTCGCTGGCATTCAGCTGTGCATCGTTGGCATTGGTCAGCGTGCCGCTGCCCGACAGGAAGGTCGGATCGAGCCTCATCAACGTCGTTTCGCTGAGATCGCCTGCATGCTCCAACCCGAGGATCATTCCCAGGCCTGCGGCCATCGCGCGGAAGTAGCTTTCGCCGTAGTTGTCATCCCAGGCGTTGGTGGCCGACAGAATGACCAGCGGGTCTTTGAAGTTCGGATCGATGCGCACACCAAAATTGAGCGCGTCTTCCCTTTGAATCTGCGTACCGGTCAACGATCGCAGACCGGTGAGTGAGCCAGTCGCGATTGTCAGGCCGAGATCAGCGGTCTCGACAAACTGAATGCCGAGATACTTGGCCCAGAGGCTCAGCGCCTCGCGAGCCCGCTGCTTTTGCACATCGCTGATCGCGTTGACCAGCGGTGTGCCGGCATTGTCCGACGAATAAATCGTGCGGAAATTGTAGTAGATGGTCGTGATGCCATCTGTCGAGTCGGCGCCAAAGTTCGGATTGACGTGGTCTTCAAAACTGCCGACCTGGTTTTGCGGCAGGTCTCGGTGTCCGGGATCATCGCTCGCACCCTCCAGGTCGAGGATGAAATGTTCCGGATCGATCGAAGAGCCGAGAATGACGCTCGTCTGCGACTGGCTCGACGAACCGATCGTGCCGATGTTCATTGCGGTGTCGAACGAGCTGCCCAAACCGACCAGGGTCAGCGGCGAGTAGGCTAAGTTGCGGTTGCCCACGATCGTGCTAGCGATGCTACCTGGTTCCAGCGAGGCCGTAATGAGACTGGAAGCAGCAGAGGAATTGCGGACCAGATCGACCAGCTCTTGGGCAGTCAGCGAAGTGCGACCAAGGTCGATCAGCACCGTGCGGCCAGCGGTCGTCACGGTAGGAGTGCCGCTGAGCGACTGCGTGACTTGAACCTGAACGCCGGCGCCCGCTTCGCCGACTTGCTGCGAAGTGAAGCGAACCTTCGCCAAACCTCCGGTGTTCAGATCGCTGATGACGGTGGCTGCAGCTTCGCTGTAGGTGGGAGCGATCGGAGCGGTTTCGCGCGTACCGATGCGCAGGCGGAAGGTGGCCGGTCCGACGTTGCTACCCGGCAGATTGTTGATGTCACCGGCAAAGCGCAGCGTGGCCGTGTTCGTGGCCGCGTTGTACTTGACGCTGGTCGGGGTGAAATAGAGGTCGTCGGTATTGCGCACCGAGTCGCGCGTGAAGATCAGCTGATAGAAAGCCGGGTTCTCGGCCGATCGAGCAGTGGGTTTGCCCGATGCGTCATTTTCGACGAGCAGTTTGTCCGCGTCGAAGTACACAACTACCGTGTCGCGCTGCTGCTGAAGCGCGCCGTTGGCGCCGCGCACCACCGGCTGCGGCACGACGGCGGTGACTTGGGCGCCGAGGTCGAGCCGGAAGTCTACCGTGTTCTGCCGCGTTCCTGACTGGTCCGGTACAAACAGATTGCCCGGCGCTCCACCGGTTCCGACATTG
>JBQCEI010000276.1:0-2433 GCA_051960375.1 Aureliella sp.
GGTACAAAGTCCACCCTAGCCGAATTGGATGGGCTTGAAATGACAGGCTGTGACAATGAAATCGCTTGATCCGCCTCCGGCCGCAACTACCGATCCTAACGCGACAGAACTGCTCCGTCTCTGGGCAGCCAACAAGCAGCTGAATGTCGTGATTAACATCGGCGCCTATCACGAGAGCGGACATGACGAAGCTCACGCTTGGGGCATCATCATTTGTGATTTCGCGCGCCATGTCGCTCGCGCTCTGGTACAGCGCTATGGCAAGAACGAAGAACAGGAGCTCGCCAAAATCCGAGATTCATTTCTGCAAGAGCTCGAGGGGCCGACTACGCCAATCGCTGGAGAGTAAACCACCGCAGGCTTACCAATCCGCCGGCACCTCGCGCACCCCGGGAGGGACTCGAACTGGAGATAGTCAGTTTTCTGGCCGTTGAGTGGGGTCATACTATCTAGAGCGTCGCCCGGCAACGGTAGGCCTTTTTATCGATTGCAAAGCGAGCTCAGTTGTGCGCCAAGCCATGACCATCAACGATGAGCAGGTTCATGTCTGCCACAGCGGCTTATGGGAATAGTCTATGTCGGAGCCTTTTACTGAGCTTAGTGCAATGTCTCGTCATGTTGACAAGGTATTTGGAAGCCTGCTCGGACTTGTCCTTGCAGATGCACTAGGTGCTCGATTCGAAGGCATACAACCAGAACAGTTGCACTCCAAGTTCCGCGACAAATCAGCGGCGCTCGAGTACGCAGTAAATCTGGACCGCTTGCGTTACACGGACGATGGCCAAATGGCTCTCGCCGTTGCCGAGTATGTGGCCGAAAATGACAGAATTGACAGCGATGCATTGATGCACCGCTTCGTACAGGCCTACGAGCCTTGGCGAGGGTATGGTCGTGGCGCGCGAGTGCTAATCGAGGCATTTCGAGACAATGCGGAGTAGGAATTCATGGCCCAGCACCTTTTCCCCGGCGGGTCGCTGGGCAATGGAGCGGCCATGAGAAGTGCTCCGGTCGGGCTGCGTTTTGCTGGCTGTATCAACAGAATCCGGGACGAGGCGAAACGCAGCGCCTGGCCAACCCACCGGCACGAACTGGGTATCGAAGGAGCCCAGTTGATTGCTTTGGCAACTTCCTATGCTGCAAGCACTGATGACATCACTGCAGAAAGCCTTGCGGAATACTTGTTGCCATTCTGTGTTACGGCAGTGTTTCAAAAGCGAGTGGGACGCCTGGCTCAAGTAAAAACGGAAGACGATGTCAGCCAGTTTGGAAACGGAATCGAGGCACATGAGTCGGTTGTCACGGCTTTGGCTTGTTTTGCGCTGTATCCAAACAATTATCGAGAAGCGATCGCAACGGCAATTTGGCAAGGAGGAGACACTGACACGATCGGCGCGATGACCGGAGCACTAGTCGGAGCTCACATTGGTTCCGGCTTTGTGCAGTCGATGCCACTTGAGCGGTTGGAAGAAGGCGGTGAATTCGTTTTATACTTACGTCACCTCGCGGATCGCGTTGTGGCAAGTCCAGAGTGACGAGCAGCCTCAAGGGGCAGCGAAAAAACGCATCCATTGAAGCCACTGCCTAGCCAGTGACAACCCGGTTCCCCCGCACCCCGGGAGGGACTCGAAATGGAGAAGTGCGACCGGCAGGTTTGGCGCGTGGCTGAGCGGCATGGTACAGTGCGCTTTGGGGACCCAGCGCCATCAATTCGGCGTGGCGTTGTCCAGCGTTACGACTGTCTGAGAACATGCGATTCCGAATGAATTCATCTCGATGGATCGACCTCGTCCGCAAGAGCGGTGTTGTCACCACGCATGCGTTGTTACCGTGGACTGATCGATGTGGTGAAACTATCGATGCGCGTTGCGTGGCATCGCTGATGATGAACGCGGGGCTGTTGACGGCCTGGCAAGCGGATCTGCTGTTGAGAGGCAAATGGAAGGGATTCTTCGTCGATCGTTACTGCCTTTTGAATCACCTGGGTACCGACAATGTCCGTGGTACAAAGACCTTTTCAGCACTTGATAGGGATAGTGGGGCTCGCGTAATTCTTGAAATCGTGCCGCCTTCTCGAGCTCGAACCAAAGATGGTGGGCTCTTTTACGTCGTGCGCAAGGAAAGCTGACGTAACGAACCGCATGCGCCGAAGCCGCGGACAGTGCTTACTCGATGGAGGCACGGCCGCAGCGGTTCGGTGATGCTGTACGTTCCATGCAGTGATAGCCTGGGGTGCCAACCCCAGGTGCGTTAGGCGCCGATACGGCATTGGCCGCGAAGCGGCTACCTGCCCCTGAGCCGTGGAGCGAAGAGGTAGTCGCTCTCGCGACCGCAGGGGCTGAAAGAGGGAAGTGGGAGACGGGCGACGCGCGGGTACCTTGGGTTGGCACCCAAGGCTAACGCAGGACGCCGCTGCCGCGGCTGGCGGAGCTGTGC
>JBQCEI010000277.1:0-6842 GCA_051960375.1 Aureliella sp.
GTACGCGAACAACGCACACCGATCTACGCTCGGAATGGCCGGATCGCCGGAAACGCGAATGAACCCGCGGCTGGACGGCATTGGCGGCACACACTCTGCCGGATTTTGGGATGGCTGAGCATGGTCCCAGTACAGGCGGTCGCCCACGGCTCGCTGCGCAAACTGCTCTTCCATCCACTCGACAAAAGGATCGTCCAGCGCAACGACCTGCCCGAGATCCGGCCGATCGACAAAGATCTGCCTCACAACCAGTTCACCGTGCTTGCGATCGGCAGGCGCCAGTTCCTCCTGCGCGATTGCCCCCACCGAAGACATGCACCAGTACAGCAAACACAAAAGCAAGTATCGTTTCAGCATGAAAAGGAGCTCACCAATGAGAAGCGATTCTGCCTCGTCGGCTAATCATCGAAAGACCGACATAAAACAAGACGCTTATGGCGCCGGGTTAGGCTTTCTGATATTGGCTTCGTACCAATCCTTGTAGACTGCTAGCTCATTGTCTTCGCCTGGAGGCAGTTCTTTCAACTGGTTTAAATATGTCTCAAACTCGACGGGAGTGCCCAATACCTTGTTGGTAAAAGCGTCGTTGTCAGTGGCCAGTTGATCAAATCGATGGGCTTTGAGAACCGCCTGCGTTTGCACCAAAGTATGAAAATACACCTCCGCCGTTTTTTCAGCGTACTCGTCGGCATTCAGCTTGCCGGACACCGCCAGAGTGTGCACGCTGAGCACTTCACCAATCTGCGAGACTGACTGAAATTGGGAAATCAGCATCGAGTACTTGTCGAGCGGTGAAACGTCTGCGCTACCGGTGACCCGTATCGACGTAGGAGCACCATTGCCATGGAAATGGAACTCGCCACTGCTTCTCTTTCCGTCAGGTTCGCGGTTGTCCCAGCAAACTCTTCGGCCTCCGGTGTTCGCAAACGCGTTCTCAATCCAGACATAGATTGGAGAGCCAGGTGGAAACAAGCCGCGCATGTCGGGCCTGTCTTCCCAAACCTGTTCCAACTGCGCAATGCCATGCCGCACGTCCTGGCTGGTCGTCGCCTGTGCGAAGCCAGCCTTTTCGACATGAACCAATGCAGTCATTAACGCGAGAAAGATCGCAAAGGGCTTCGAGAAGTTCTTCTTGTTCATTCATAGACGCTTTCATCAGCGCTCGATAATGCCATGAGCCGAGCCGGCTGTTGCGGCGGCGCCCATTACCAATTTATAAAATTCTCCGGTCGCAGCCACCCGAGCACCGCTAAAACAGAAAAGACAAAAACACAGAGGCACAGAGATCGCCGAGCTGATTAAAAACTCGGTGTGTTCGGAGGGGCGACGCGCAAGCTATCCGGCCCTGATAAGTTTTGGTATTCGTTTGCGGTAATTGGTTTCTTCTTCGCCCCAAAGGGGCAGCCACATAATAGCCTGGGGCAGAGCGGAGCGGCCGCCAGGCCGCGGAGCGCCGCCCCAGGTTCTCGATCCCATCCGCTCGGTCGCCCTGAAAGGGCAAAACAAGATTTTGTTGCGCCCTTTCAGGGCTACCGACCGACCTTGCGACCGGTACCCGGGGCGGCGCTCCGCAGCTGGCGCTGCTGCGCTCTGCCCCGGGCTATTATGTTGCTGCCCCTTTGGGGCGAAGACGTCCGCTTATCGGTGCGAGCCAGACTCCCTCTCGCTGCTCGATATACCGAACCGCCTGCTCACCATCCTAGGTTTCGAAGCCAACTACCGCACACGAAGGTCAAAACTCATCAGGGTCGCCTATACTCGAGCCAGGAGAAGAACCCTCTGTTGAACCCCCTCAGCGTCCTCCGCGCCTTCTCCGCGCCTCTGCGTTAAAAACCCCTGCATGCCGTCCAGAGTCAAGTATCGTGAGACTCGCGACCTGGGAAATCGACAAAAGTTTTCGGCCCAGTCTTCGACAATTCCCATCTTTCGAGAGAACTCCAGAACTCTTCGAACGATCCGCAGATCAACTTGGCTTCCGCTGTACTTTTCCGCTCTAAGGGCAAGGACTCTATCTGGTTCGGCCACAGATAGATCCCTTCTTTACAAGCGTCAAAGCATACCAGGTTATCGCTATCGTCAATGAGCATAGGCCACAGGCTGTCTGGCCCAGTGAACCGGAATGGGAACAGTTGCTTCTTGGCCCAACCGATCGAGTACGTTGCGTCTTGGCGTGATACGCCGAACACATACTCGATCGCGCCAACATTTGCTTCGCCGATCGCTTCAGGGTAGTTAAAGGTATAGATCCGCCCAGCTAAATATCCGCCGTTGCCATGCATCAGCAAGGACTTAAAAGGCGCAGGCAGCCGCACCGAATTGAGAACTTCAAACTCATCGATCTCTTGCTCCGAAGTTTCAGGCAGGAGCGCGATCCGTTCCATATCTCGACAAAACTGCATCTCCGCGTCCTCCGCGCCTTCTCCGCGTCTCTGCGTTAAAAAACCGGAGCACCGAATCAGTCCGCCACGGCTTTGCCGACAGGTACGAGGTCGACGAGGGTGTCGAACTCGTAGGGTCGGAAACGGTCTTCGGTGCTGGTAGCGTCGTCGTGCAGGAGCATGACGTGCGAACCGAGATGCGAGGCGGCGACCGAGTCGATCAAGTGCGTCGAATCGTTGGCGCTCATTTGCATCAGCATGCGAATTTCGATCTCGCGCATGGCCGCTCGCGGGAGCCACCGCGATACGACATTGGCGTTCTCGGCAGTGACCAGCACATGGATGCGATGCGCCGGGCCGTCGCGAAGCAACTCCTCGAGCTGCTTGTCGGGTGTCAGCTTCGCTTCGCCGAACGAGCCCAGCCCAAACTCGTCTTCGGGCCTGAGCGAGCGCACGCGGCCGACGTTGATGATGCTTAGCAGGATCGGTTGCCACTGCTCATGGTTGTCGGGCGCATCGACCCGCGATTTCAACTGAGCATGCAGTTCAGCCAGCATCGTATCGGCGCCCCGAACGTCGGCGACTTGCAACTGCGCGGGCAGCTTCGCTAGCCGCTTGGGCAAGGTCAAACACATCGCGTCGGTCGGCTTGGCTCCTTGAATCACCGCGATTTGCGGCGTGTGCTTGTTGCCATAGTGAGCCACGAAAGAGCCGGCGATCGACAGCGCGACGCTGGCCGTCGGTTCATCTTCGTTGCCGACGATCAGCATGTTGCGTCCCGCTTGATCGGTCAGCGGCACGACGACCGCGGGGCTGATCGCCACGCTTTCGCCGACCACACACCAACAAGCGTCGGGGTTGCGCTCGGCGCGAGCCGCTTCGATCGCTCGCATCGCCGCTGCACGGTTCCAAGTCGCCGCTCGATTGCCTTCGAAGATGACCGCGCGGCCGAGCAAGTTCGACGTCGGGTCGCTGTTGCGGTAACCGTGGCTGGGCAGATCGGCGAGCCAGTTGATCATTTCCTTCTTCGTTAGCCAACCGATCTGCATCGACTGGTTGCCTTCGACGCGCCCGCCTTGATCGTTGTAAACCGCCTGGCCCGGGCGATTCAGTCGCGAAGCGGCGGGGTTATCGTCGGCGAAGATCAGCTGAGCGTCGGCCGCATCGCACTGCAAAGCGACGCGCACCGCCATCTGCCCCATCGTCGTCCGTGGCAGCGAGTACGCGCCGGCCAGCGTCTGACTGCTCAGCACCGCATGCACTCCGAACGAACGACCCTGCCGCACGATGCGGTCGAGAATGAGGCTCACCTGGTTGCTGATCTTGTCTTCTTCGACGAACAGTTCCTGGAATTCGTCGATGACGATCAGCATACGCGGCATCGGCTGGTCGGGATGCAGCAGGTTCCAGCTCTGCAAATCCTGCACGCCGGCGCCGCGAAAGAGCTGGCCGCGGCGCTGCATGCACTGGTCGACATACTCCAGCGCGCTCAAACCGAATTCGCGCTGGCTCTCGATACCGATGATGTCGGCATGCGGCAGTTCGGCTTGGCTGTATGCCTGAAACTCGACCCCTTTCTTGAAGTCGAGCAGCACCAGCCGCAAGCGCTCGGGTGAGTACTTGATTGCCGCGCTGGTGATTATCGCGTGCAAGAGGGTCGACTTACCTGAACCGGTCTTGCCGGCCACGATCGCATGCTGGGCAGTGCCGACGCCGAGCTTCAGCGACTGAACGCGGCCGACGCCGCTTTGGCCGATCGGAATCTCGAGCGACGAAGAGCTGTCGGCTTGCCACCACTGCTCGCGCGGCGGGGCGATCTGCGAGAGGGGCACTTCGACGCGGCTGGCCAGCAGCGCTCGCTTGCCGACTTGATGCACCAGCGCCTGCGCGGTGGCTTCGCTCGGTGGCTCGGGCGGTTCAATCGCCAGCGGCTGCAGTTCGGGCGTCTGGACGCTCAGTCGCGGCGGCGTCCCGGCGAGCGTTACGTGCAAGCCGCGGCGCATCAGCAGCTCGCGCCGATCGCCCTCACCCCACGGCTGCGCCGGATCGATCAAGAAAATCGGAATGATGCCGCAGCGAGCACCGGTATCGAGCAAGCTCAGCAACGGCTTCCACGATTGATCGTCCAGTCCCACCGGAAACGACGACCAGACGAGCAAGCGAAAGGGCTCGGCCAGCGGGCCGGCATCGCGGTTGTATTCTTCGATCGTGGCATACTGGTTGCGCAGCGACTGCTGAATAAAATCCTCGGCCTTCTGCGCAAGGCTCGTCAGCAATTTGGCGATGTGGGGCGGCTGCGTCCAGACGCGATGCGTCACCAGCTCCGGATCGTAATCGCCCAAATGCATCAGCCAACCATAATCGCGGCCCAGCCCCGGCGGATCGATCACCGCGATCTGCGTCTTGCCCGGCGGCAACGTGCTGAGCGCTCGCAGTATGAGCGTCTTGATCAGCTCGACCGAAGCCGGCGCGGCGGGATCGGCGGTGATCGTCAGATACTGATCGCGCAGCGGTTCAAAAATCACCGGAGCGGCGACCGCTGCTCCCGCGTCGAGCCGCACCGATTCGGGCAGTAACTGTTCGACGCGCACCGTACCGAGCGGCAATACGGGACGAGTGAGTTTCTGCTGCCACGGTTCATCGGTGGCGATTTGATCCCAGGCTGGAAACGCGGCCTGGCACCAGCGGCGGCTGCGCTGGATCCAGGTGATGGCCTGCTGCGAAGCGGCGTGGATGCGCTGGCGACCTTGCCGGTCGGCCGACTCGATCGCTTGCTCGATGCGTTTTCTCTCGGCGATCAGGTCGGCTTCGCGCTGAGCTTCGGCGGCGCGGAATGCCTCTTCGTCGCCTTCTTGTTGGCGTTGTCCCTGAGCGTCGATCTCCTGCAGCGAGCGATCGAGTTGTTCCTTGACCGCTGCCCGCTGCTGCATGGCATAGGTGCGGATGCGAGCCATTTCTCGCTTGAGATACAGGTTGAGTTCTTTGAGCGCGTTCTCGCGCCACTGTACCGCCTCGGCCATGCGGTCGTCGCGTTTCTGAGCCGTTCGCCGCAGCTTGGCATCGTTCTCGGCCATGGCCAGTTGAGCGGCGGCGTGTTGGAGAGCGCGACCTTCGGCGAGCACCGCGGCCACTTGCGGATACTCGGCCTTGACCATGCGGCGAGCCCAAGGATGCACGGCTACCAGGCCGGCCACTCCGATGACGACCGCGGAAATCACACCGACGACAATCGCCAGCACCCAAGAGACCAGCCCCAGCCCGCCGGCGATGGCTGCGATCAGTCCGCCGGCCAGCAAGCACAACAGCCAGAACCGCGCCGATTCGATCGACCGCAGCACGCGATGCTGCATGATGCGGTAGAGCAGCTCGCGGCTCTGCCTGACCTTTTGGCCGCAGAGCACGATAGCCTCGGCGGTCGTCGCCGGAGGCGTGGCTAATTGCACCGGCGCTGCGGGCTGAGGCGCCAGGCCGCGGGCCGCGAGAAACGTGGCCGCTTCATGTTCGACAAGGCCGAGTTCGCCGGCCACGCGCTCGATTTGTTCGCGGAGCTGCGCGAGTTTGCGAGCGGCTTTCTCCTTCGAGATCATGAAACGCTTTTCGATGTCGGCGATGCGTTTCTTGACTTCGGCGGTGAACTCGTCGCTTTGCCGCTTGGCCAAGGCCCGCAAAGCGGCTTCCTGCGAAGTGCCGGTCTGAGCCGCTTCGAAAGCCCGGCGTTCGGCATCGTCCCAAGCGGCTTGCCGGCGTTCGTCCCAGGCGGTAACGGACGCGACATGCTGCTGCTCCCGGCGAACTTGCTGCGTCCGAGCTCCCTCGTCGAATTCCCGTTCGATCTCGACGAGCTCGCCGCGCAGCGACTCGAGCTGGAGAGCGATTTTCTCCGCGCCTTCGGCCGTCCGTAACCGCAAGCCGCGAAGCAACCGTTCCAGGCGCTGACGAGGCAACAAGCGGGCAGTTGTGGGAATCATGAAGACTTTCTCAGGGCACTAGCTGCTTTTACGGTGCGGCACCTATTTCGACGCGTCGGGATCGCTCAAGCGTTTGACGAGCTCTTCGAACAGTTCGCTGGTTTCGCTGATGCTGGCCATCAGCTGCGTGATGTGCGTCTGGAACGGGAAGATGCGTTCGCGGAGGAACGCTTCCCCTCGCTGATCGCGCCAGACTTCTTGGGTCAACTGCCCCTCTTGCTCCAACTGTTCGGCCAGCCGCCCGAGCCGCTCGGCCAGCCCGCCCATTTCATGTGACACGCGCCGCATCGCAGGCCCCTCGCCACTGGAGAAAAACGCCCTTTCTAGCCGAGTTCATTTTAGGCAGAAGGACTATTTAAGGATACCGAACCGCCTGCTAGCTTTCCGCTTCCCCGCGCCCTCCGCGGTGAATTAATGATGGTGAAGCCCATGCCCATGGTCGTGACTGTGATCATGACTGTGATCATGCGCATGGTCAGCCGGGGCAGGGGAGTCG
>JBQCEI010000278.1:0-5360 GCA_051960375.1 Aureliella sp.
TTTGTTAATTATTGTTTGAGCGGTGGCTTTGTGTGGTGGGTGGCGCCCCCGGCGCCCCGAATATTTCTACTCCCCCGCGCCCCGCTGGGGGGAGTGGGGGCCGGGGGTGAGGGGCTTCCGGTTGAAACCGTGCCGCTCATACCGTCATCCTTGCCCAACGACCTTTGCAAAAATCTAAACGCCGCTTACCCGCACCGAACCCCGTGCCACGCTATCTCTGCGTCCGGCGTTGATCGTCGCCAGGCCGATGATGATCAGCAGCACGCCCGCGCCGAGAAAGGTCAAGTCCCACACCAAGTGGTTTTCCGTTTCGGTGACGTGGTGGATGTTGAGGATGTGATGATCGATGATGCCTTCGACTAAGTTGAACAAACCCCAGCCGAGCGCCAAGCCGCCGACGAACAGCCGCGTCGACCAAGGGACATCGCTGCGCTGGCCAGCATGAAACAGCATCGCCAGCCCCAGCGCCGTCATGATCCACGTAAACACGTGGAACAGCCCGTCCCAAAACATGTTGATCTCCAGGTTGACTACCAGCCGGTCGACGGGGACGCCGGTCTTGGGATAGTAGTCCGGCCCGGAGAGCATGTTGTGGAACTGGAGCAACTGGTGAAAGAGAATGCCGTCGACAAAGCCACCCATGCCGATGCCGAGCAAGGTGGAAGCCGCTACCAGAGGGCGAATGTTCCAGTGAGTCTCGGCAGCCATGGACAGAGTCCTTTGCTCGATTTAGGTGTCAGGGGGCTAGAGACTTCGTCGAATGAATCAGCCGGCGCGCGCGGGGAGCGCTCGGTTTCCTGCTGAGAACCGCGGGCTAACGCCCGGCGGCTGATCGCTGCGGCTGGGCCGACAACCGGCGCTGTGGCCAGAAGTAGATCAATGCGACCAGCGCCAAGAAGATCGGAAAAGGTGCCAGCACGGCGGCCGCTCGCGGCCAGAACATATCGTTGAAGATGCCTGCCTTGATTTCGTTGACCCCCGACGAGCCACCGTTGCAGAAGGGGCAAGCCGCTGCGGTCGAGCCCACGCAGAGCGCCGCCATGAGAGTCATGATCAACTTGCGCGCACGCATCATCACCTCCTCGGATGCAAGACGGGGCAGCCAAGCAGCAAATAATATTCCGCTTTTCGAAGCTCGTTTTGGACCGCGGAGGGCGCGGAGAATCGCGCTACGCCCTTTCCTCTTCTTCGTCCTCGGTTTGGAGGGCGACCAGCGCGTCGTTGGCATCTTCATAGGAGCGATACGGGCCCGGATCGACCAGGGTGCCGCGCTGGCTGGCCGCGGCCTCCTCGGGCGTTTGTCCCGGCAGGACTTCAACGATCGTCAGTCCATCGTCGACCTCGATAACGGCGAAGCTAACCATTTCATGAAGCTCCCTTGTTAACAATCAGCCGCCGCGCGGTAGCCCACTACCTGCGAGCTGATCAATTCAACACGCCGCCAAGCCATGAATGACGACTCTGCGAGGGAGCCCGTTGAAGGCGGAGGGGCGAGGCTGACTTTGTTGGCATCAGCATATGCACCTTCAACGGACATGCCCTAACAGAGCCGGCGGATCGATGGGGGTTGGGAAATGTCTGCACAGTCGATCGGACGCATTGGGTTTTGCGACCTGTAAGGTCGCCTCTATCAGCCCAGGGCAAGGCGGCTTTAGCCGACGCAGCCCTGGGTAAATCATGCGTCAGAACAGTCCGGCCCTGTCAGGGCCGCTCATTGGAAGCCGGCGTTTTGGTGAGGAGCGAACAGGGTTCTGGCGGCGCGAAAGGAATGAGCGGCCCTGACAGGGCCGACATGCCGATCATTCCATGTACCCAGGGCTGCGACGCCTGACGGCGTCTTGCCCTGGGCTGACATAGGCGACCCTTCAGGTCGCAAAACCATCTACCACGTTCCTCCACGTCTTGGCTCAACTGTTTGTGCCGGTTCGCCTCATAGCAGATGGCTGTGGCGGCCGACGAGTTTTACGGTGCTCGCTTGCGGGCCTTCGTCGCCTTGCTCTTCGGCAAAGGCGACTTCGGTGCCGACGGCCAGTTCGTCAAATGCATCATCCAGCACGCTATTGCGGTGGAAGTAGACTTCACGGCCGTCGAGCGTTTCCAGGTAACCGTAGTCGGCTTGCGGGATCAGCTTGCTCACGCGGCCATGCGGCATGCCGAGATGCGATTTCACATCACCTCGCTGCAGCCGCACATAGTCTTCCACTTGACGGACGGCCGCGTCGAACGCGTCGCGAATGGCGATGTCGACATCGCGGTATTCTTTGTGCCGGCCCGGCTCGTGCGTCACGGCCACTTCGCCTCCGGGCAGCTTGATGTCGATGCGAACTTCGTACTGGTTGCCGAACTCGTGGTGTTTTCCCGCCGGAGCGATCACCACGCGACAGCTCACGATGCGGTTAGCGAACTCATCCAAGCGGTCGGCCTTGTCCCAGACCATCGCTTCGATTTCGGGAGAGCGTTCCATCCCGCGAAAACTGATTTGTAAAGGAAGTTGCATGATGACCATTTCTCCGTTGAAGGGACAGCATTCTCTCTCCGCGTTCTCCGCGTCCGCACCTCTGCGCCTCTGCGTTAAAAACAGGCCAGCAAAGCTTATCGGCAGGTTCGTCCCTCGCTTACGCGTCGGGTTACAGAGGATCTTCAAGTGCGAGGCTGCGCCGGAGCGAACTCGCGGAGGATGCGCACGACCTCGTCATCTTCTACCGTCTCAAAGGAATCGTAGAACTGGCCGACAGCGAAGAATTCTTCGGGGGCATGCAAACAGATCAAGCGATCGCACAACCGGCGAATCGCTCCCAGGCGCTCGGGCGGGGCGACGGGAACAGCGACTACGACTTCGTGTGGCTGCTGCCCCTTGGCGACGTGAATCGCGGCGATCATCGTCGAGCCGGTAGCGATGCCATCATCGGTAATAATCACCGAGCGGCCCGTCATCGAAGCGGCCGGTCGCACGGCGCGGAACAGTCTTGCGCGGCGACTGATTTCATCGAGTTGGTGTTTGCGTTCCTGTTCGATGTAGTCTTCATCGACTCCTGCCGACAATCTTCCCTCGCGCGACAGATAGACCTGACCATCTTCGCCGATGGCGCCGATGGCCAGTTCGGGCTGATACGGCGCTCTGAGCTTGCGCGACAAGACGACGTCGAGCTCGCCGTTGAGCTCGCGGGCCAAGACCGCTCCGGTGACAACGCCGCCGCGCGGGATCGCGAGGATCAATGGATCATGGAACTCCAACTGTTTTAGCTTCTGGGCCAACTGCTTGGCGCCATCTTCGCGGTCCCTGAACATGGTCTGTCTCCTTGCGATTCATTGCCCCAAGTGCTTCTGGAACCACTCGGCTGCCAGGCGAGCGACTTCCTCGAGCGCTCCAGGCTCGGGGAACAAGTGCGTTGCGTTGGGGACGATGGTCAATTTCTTCTCGCACCGCAGTTCGGCTAGTGCGACGCGATTGAGATCGACCACCGTCTCATCATCGCCGCCGACGATCAGCAGCGTCGGCGCGTGGACTACCGGCAGATAATCCATGGCCAGATCGGGGCGGCCGCCGCGCGAAACCACGGCCCGCACATCGCGGCCACGATGCGCGGCGGCGACCAAGGCTGCAGCCGCTCCGGTGCTAGCGCCGAAGAAGCCCAGCGGCAAGTTGGCGACCTCGGGCTGCTTCTCAGTCCAAGAGGCGGCGTAGTTGAGTCTTTCGGAGAGCAAGTCGATGTCGAACACCTTCGCGCGGTCCTCAGCTTCATCTTCGTCCAGCAAGTCAAACAGCAGCGTAGCAATGCCTGCTTTCTGAAGCTCGCCGGCAACGAACTGATTGCGAGGACTGAAGCGACCGCTGCCGCTGCCATGCGCAAAGAGAACCAGCCCGCGGGCATGGTGCGGCACATGCAGAATGCCTTTGAGCGTCGTATGGGCAATTGGGATCTCGACCGATTGCTCTTTGACCGTTGCGCCGATGCGAGTTGCCATGATCTATCTCTCCGACAATTGAGAACGACAGACATGCCGTCGAAAGTTTGGTTGGTTTAGGACTTGATATGCCCAACGCATTTCCAGATAACCCGACGCGTAAGTTTTGAAGTTGCGCAGTTCGTGTAACCCGACGCGTAAGCGAGGGACGAACCTGCGACAGCGGCCTGCCGAACCTTGTTTCTTTTGCGATGTCCAATCAAGGCCGCGCCAACAAACCCGCTAAAGTACTTTCTTCCTTCGCGGCGGGTTCGTCCCTCGCTTACGCGTCGGGTTCCAAAAGAGCGCAACTTCAAAGCTTACGCGTCGGGTTCCAAAAGCATCGCAATTGTGTCCTCAAGTTGTGTTGCACTGAGCGACGCGCTCGACGGCAGCTGGAACGACCTTCGGTTCAAGCTTTTCCTGAGAGCATGGCTGTGCATCTTGGCCGGTTAGGTAGCGAACGGTCTTGGCCAGCAGTGGCGCGATCGAAACAACTTCGAATTGTCCGTCGCTGGCGACCGGGATGCTGTCGCTGGTCAGTAGCTTCGTAAAGCCGGCAGACGACAAACGCTCGTCGGCTCCCGGCGCCATCACGGCATGCGTGACGATGGCTCGGATGTCTCGAGCCCCGGCTTGTCGCAGCGCTTCAGCAGCGCCGGCCAGGGTGTTGCCGGTGCTGGCCATGTCGTCGACGATCAAGCAGTTGCGATCGCGCACGTCGCCGAGCACTTGTAGCACTGCCGCGACGTCGGGCTGCGGCCGATTCTTGGCGATAACGGCCAGCGAAGCTTGCAAGGCAGTCGCATAGCGCTGGGCTCGCTTCATGCCGCCCGCATCGGGCGAGACGATCACCAGATCACGAAGTCGCCACGCTTTGACGTGTGGTAAGAACAGCTCCTCAGCGCCGAGCAGCGTGGCCGGCATTGGCAGAGCGCTCTCCAGCGCCGGCGAGTGCAAGTCGAGGCCTACGAGATGCTCGATGCCCACCGAACCGAGCAAGCGGCCGGCCACTTGCGCCGAGCGAGGATCGCCCGGCCGCGCTCGCAGTTCCTGACGCGCATAGCCGAAATAGGGAACGATCGCCACGACGCGGACGGCTCCCGCGGCACGCACTGCATCGGCTAACAATGCTAAGACCAACAAGTGATCGTTGACCGGCGGGCAAGTCGGCTGGACGATGAATACCGTTTCCTCGCGCACGTCCTCGTTGACGCGCACTCGCGTTTCGCCGTCGGCAAACGCAGTGACTTCAGCCCTCGCCAGCGGCATGCCGAGCTCCGCAGCCAAAGCTTCGGCCAAAGCGGGATGCGCGTTGCCAGAGAGCAGTATCACTTCGGCTTCCTTCGCTCAACCGAGATACGCCGCTGCAAAATGCGAGCAGCTGTCCGTCGCCATACGCAATTGGCAAACTA
>JBQCEI010000279.1:0-3998 GCA_051960375.1 Aureliella sp.
CCCAGCGCAAGGCCTCGTCTTGTTCGTACTGTTTGTCCAAGGTCAGAGCCGTCAGCGCCTTGGACATTTCGAAGCCGAGATAGAACGCGTGGCTGGCGTCGATGCGTTCGCCCAGCGGGCTGGAGAGCGCCTGCTCGAAGACCGCAAAGGGATCGGAACCTTGGAAGTGCAAACCTGCCGCCAACAAATGGATCAGGCCGTCCTGCGCCAACAGTCGCACGTTGGCATCGCGGATCGCATCGGCCAGTTGATCGATTACGTCATCGGAGAAGCGATTGACCTTCGGATCGCGGGCGATGATCAGGCGATCATCCAAGCGTTTGGGCGGAATGCGGTGCTGGACGGCATAGTGCACCAAGCGCCGCGCGATGTCGCATTCACGCACACTGGTGCGCGCCCAGTTGATCACGTTCGTGGTCAGCACGCTTTCGATGCGCAGTTCCTGGCAGATGCCCAGCAGCAACAGGTTGATGCCCGCGGAATCGACATCGGTCAGTTCGGTCAAGTTGCCGATGCCCATCATGATCGGCAACGCTGCATAGCGAGCGCGGCAATCGATGTAGCGCTGTAGTGAGCGCGCAAATCCGCAACCGATCGGTTCGAGGATCGGATCGAGTCGAATGCGCACGTCGCGCGCGAGTAGAAATTCGATCGTCTCGGAAAATTTTTTTTCTTCGTGCGGCAAGTCGGGAACGACGACGACTTCGACTCCCCAATCGACCGCGTGCTGACAGTTCGAGCTGTTGACTGAGAGGACCAGTTCGGCACCTGCGCTACACGCAAGCGCGACCTCTTCGGCATCGAACGAATCGATCGACACGCGCAGTCCAACATCGCGCAGAGCGCGCACCGCGTCGCTCACTTCAGGCCAGTGCACGCCCGGCGTACATCCCAGATCGATCATGTCCGCGCCTTGCAGCTCGAGTTGCTGCGCGCGGTCGATCAACTCGTCGATCGACAGTGAAGGAGCATGATTGATCTCGGCCAGAATCTCGATGCGATACTCGTCGAGCTCGGCAGAGATTTCTCTTTGTTTGCCGAAGAATTCAGCGAGATTGCGAATGTCGCGCGGACCACAGTCGACCGGCACTCGAAGCGCGCTGCGCAGTTCATCGATGCCCGATTCGAGATAGCCCGGCACGATGATGCGCGTCACACCGGCAGGCACTTCCAACTTGCGCAGCAGCCACTTCGGTGTCATCAGCGCGGCCACGGTGATCGGCAAGACTGCGATCGAATACTCGAAGCCAACCTTGCCGGCGACTTCATTCACGATCGTGCGCACGGCGCGCTCGGCTAACTGACCAGTGACGAAGAGTAAGTGCTCGCGCTTGTGCGTCGATGAATCGGATTGCATAGTCGTTAACCTCGGCGAAGAGTATCGCATAGGCGCGTGCGCGAGCGAAGAAGAGAGACAGAAAAATGCATTTCCATCTTGACCAAATTTTTGTTGTCACTAAAAAAAGAGGCTGTAACGAGGAGTTCGTGGAAAGACAACTGTCGTCCTTGTTGTCTTTCGTGGCCGGGACTCCTCGTTATTTTTTTGCGCTGATGGTTTCGCATCGCTCGTACACCCGACGCGCAGGCTCTGAAACCAGCGCATGCCTGAGTGTGGCACTGGCTATGCCAGTGTCTTCTTCCTCGAAGTTGCAACTTCGGAAGAACCGGCAAGCGTGCCAATGCGATCACCGCCGAGAACTCTTGCCAGACAGTTCGCCACCGGAGCGCGTTTGGGTCCTGTAGGCGATAAACTTCGAAAGAAGAGCACTGGCATAGCCAGTGCCACACCAGTTACAGCGCGCGTGTAGGAGTTGACGGTGCTCGAGATCTTGGTCGAAGAGCCGCACTTTCTCGTGATCAACAAGCCGGCCGGCATGTTCTCGCAAGCGGCCGCTGGAATCGAGAACGTTCAAGACGCGCTGATCGCGCAGTTGGCCGCGCGCGATCATCATCCAGGGCGTCCCTTCATCGGTTTGCCGCATCGCTTGGATCGCGGCACTTCGGGCGTCATGTTGCTGGCGCGCAATCAGCGAGCGCTCAAACGCTTCGGCGAACAGTTCCATAGTCGCAAGGTCGCCAAGTACTACATGGCAGTCGTCGAAGGAGAGATGCCGCTGGGCTGCGTGCTGCTGTCAGACCACTTGCGCAAGATCCCGGAAAAGCCGCTCGCCGAAATCGTTCCAGCCGATGCTCCCGATGCCAAGCTGGCTCAGATGCGAGCCTTGCCGCTAGAGCGCGATGCGGGTCGGACGCTCGTGTGTGTGGAGTTGCTCACCGGCCGCATGCATCAGATCCGTTTGCAGCTTGCCAGCCGCGGCTTTCCGGTCGTGGGCGATTGGAGCTACGGCAGTCAGCAGACGTTCGGCCCGCTCGACCCGGAGGGCTGGCGGCAGTGTTTAGCGCTACACAGCTGGCAGCTCGAGTTCCGCCATCCGCAGACCGCTAAGCTGTGCGCCGCGACTGCGCCGCTACCGGAAACCTGGGAAACGCTTCCGCCGTCGATCCTCCGAACTGCCCAGGATCTCATCGCAGCCAGCCGGAAAAAATCGAACGAGGCTTGGCCTCCGCTGTCGACTTAGCACATCTCCGCGCTCTCCGCGACTCCGCGGTAAAAACGGCTTTGGCACCGGATGAAAAAATCCCCGCAATCGTCAAACTTTACTCAGGCGATCGAGTACCGCTAGCCGATAAGAGCTCATGACGATGCCATCTTGCGGCTCTTTTACCCCGGCGAGCGGAAACGATCATGTACAAGCTTTCTCCAATGCTGTGGCTGAGCGCAGCTGCGTTGGTCGCCAGTTCGCTGGGCTGTTCGATGTGCCGCACCGATCACTTGTGCGACTACGCGGGAGCGGGCGGCAAGTGGCAGCGCGGCAATCCGACTTGCGGCCGCGTTGGTTCGATCCTCAGCGATGCCGGCGCCACTGAGGTCGGCGGCGTAGCTCCCGGTGGCGCTCTCTACGGCGACGCGTGGGGCCTGACCGTTGGCGGGCCCGACGACGGCAGCCAAGGGATCGAAAGCGAAGTGATCGACAACGGCGTCTTCGAAGACGGCCAGATGGTTTCAGAAGAAGTCTTCGAAGGTGGAGAAGCGTTCGACAATAGCGCCGAAGTGATCCCCGAAAGCAGCTCGATCATCATCGAGTAGCAACCCACTCCGCGCTCTCCGCGGTAAAACTTCTTAGCTTTGCCGCCCAGCCACCCGCACCGCGAGCCGATCGGCCAATCGCAACAGCACGGGGCTGGCGTCTCCTTCAGCCAGCTTGGCGTGGATGATGTGCACCTGCGAGCGATCGCTCCAGCACTTATCCAGCGCGGCGATGAACTCTCCTTCGTTCTGCACCAGATAGCCGCTGCCGGCGCCGTAGAGCTCGGGCAAGCGCGAGTAGTTCCACGGCAAGATCTCGTTGTACTTCCACTTACCCGCGTGCAAGAAGCGCTCGGTGCCGTAGCCGTGGTTGTCGAGAATGATGATGATCGGTGAGAACTGGTTGCGGATCAGACTCGAGATCTCGTTGCCGGTCATCTGAAATGCGCCGTCGCCGCACAGGACCAGCACGCGTTTGTTGGGCCGGGCCACGCATGCACCGAGTGCCGCCGGAACCGAAAATCCCATCGAGGTGTAGTAAGCCGGGCTGAGAAAATCGGTGCGCTGGTGAATCACCAGTTCGGTCGCCGCAAAAAGCGCGTCGCCGATATCAGCGATCACGATCGTGTCGTCATCGAGCCGCTCGTCGATGGCCTGGATTATGCGACAGATTCGCAACGGTTGATCGGGCTCGACTTCGCATGGCTGCGGAGCTTTGGGACGAAGCGCTTCGGGGATTTCGCGCACCGTCGGGCGAGGCGCGGCGGCGATCAGCTCGCTTAGATATGCATCGAGCGGAATCTGGTGGTAGTAGTGATGCGAGATCTGCAGTTGCTCGCTGGTCACGTAGATGCACTTGGAGACATCCAGCTTGGCGGTGTAGATGCCGAGGTTGATGTCGGTCATGAAC
>JBQCEI010000280.1:0-6527 GCA_051960375.1 Aureliella sp.
GTTACATGAAATGCACATTGGCATTTCTCGCTTCGCGATCAAAACTCGACATGGAACCGGACGCTACCGCATGCCGGCTGATTAAAGCCGCTGCCCCCTGACGATTTTTCGCTCAAGCGAGTAAAAATAGCGGCTGTCTCTTGGACCACTGACAGATTGAAGGCTGCTTTCGGAAAAGGTGCCCCGTCTCTATGCCGCAGATCAAAGCTTTTCGCGGGCTGCGTTACAACATGGCGCAGATCGGTTCGCTCCGCGATTGTGTTGCGCCCCCGTACGATGTCGTCGATGGCCAGCTCCAAGCCGAGCTGTACGCCAAGAGCCCTTACAACTTCATCCGCCTGGAGCTGACCAAGCCCGAGTCGGGTGACACCGACCCCGAGGCGGTCTACCAGCGAGCCGCGTCGCTCTTTCGCCAGTGGCGCCGCGACGGCGTGCTGCAAACCGAGCCCGATCCGGCGATCTACGTCTATCACCAAGTGTTCGACTACGCGGGCCGCACCTACACTCGCCGCGGCTTCATGGCTCGCATCCGCCTGGTGCGCTTCGGCGAGGGGAACATCTATCCTCACGAACAAACGCACGCCAAGGCCAAGGACGACCGCCTGCGGCTGACGCGGGCTTGCCAGGCCAATCTCAGCCAGATCTTCGGCCTCTATCCTGACCCGGACAATGAAGCTCAAAACTTGCTCGAGCAACATGTTGCCGGCCGCGCGGCGCTCGAAGCGGTAGATCACCTCGGCGTCACGCACCGATTGTGGCCAGTGACCGACATGAACCTGATCGCCCGCGTGGCTTCTTTGGTCGAAGAGAAGCCGATGTTTGTGGCCGACGGCCATCATCGCTACGAGACCGCTTGCAACTATCGCGATGAATTGGCGCAGGCCGCTGGTGGCAAGCTGCCCGACGATCATCCCGCCCAGTGCGTGCTGAGCATGATGGTTAGCATGGACGATCCCGGCTTGATCGTCCTGCCGACGCATCGCTTGATCGAAGGCTGCGCAGAGATGACCGCGCCGCAGCTGCGCGAGCGGCTCGCTAAATACTTCGACTGCGAAGACGCCGGCTCGGGGCCCAAGGACGCGGCCAAGGTCTGGAAGCAGATCGAAGGCCTCGACGATCAAAGCGTGCTCGGACTCTACACCAGCGCCGATCAGCGCTGGACGCTCGTCTCGGCCAAGGAAGCGGCTGCCGAGCGGATGAAGGAGATCGCGCCGGAGCACAGCGACGATTGGCGCGGGCTGGGCGTCGCCCTGCTCCACCGCTTGGTCTTTGAGGATCTGCTCGGCGTTCACGAAAAGGAATTGCCTAAGCCGACCTATGTGCATCTGGTCGATGAAGTCGTCGCCGGACTCGAAGGCCGCCTAGAAGGCAACCGCAGCTATCCGCTGGCGGCGCTGGTAATGCCGGCGACGGTCAACGACATTCGCGCCGTCAGCTTGCACAACGAACGCATGCCGGCCAAGAGCACCTACTTCTATCCCAAGCTGCTCAGCGGCCTGGTCGTCAATCCGCTCGACGCCAACTAGCGCATGCTCATTTTTTAACCGCGGAGGCCGGTCTCCGCGGCTCCGCGGTTAAAACCCGGTGGGTAGAGCGTCGCATACTTCGCCCGCTGCTCTGCGAGGCGAAAATGCTTGGCCACCTGCGCGCGGTTGGCTCGACTGCATGTTGCGCGCAGGTCGCTGTTCGCGGCCAGTTCCCGGACGCGCTTGATGAAGGCGGGCCAGTCGCCGGGCGGCGCGAGCTGCGCGTCCGCCAGCTCGTTTGCGTAATCGGCTTCCAGCAGTTGCTTCACGCCGTCGACTGAGAAGGCGACCAGCGGTTTGCCGGCGGCCATCGCTTCGAGCAGCACGTTGGGCATGCCTTCGTACTGGGCCGGCAGCAGCACCACGTCGCTGGACGCCATCCAGCTGCTGGCGCGATTCTGCCAGCCGACCAATTTGACGCTTTGCGCGGTGGTCGGTTGCGTTTTCAGCGCGGCCTCGATTTGCCCCTGCAAGCTGCCCCGACCGATAAAGACCAGCGACCAGCCGTCGAGCCCGGCGAGCAGCTCGGCGGCATGCTCGGCTAGTGGCAGAACCCCTTTTTGCGGTTCCAGCCGTCCGACAAACAGCAGCACATGCTCAGCATTGTTCACGCCGAGCTGTGACCAATCGCGCGGCTCGCTTGCAGCGGTTTGCTCGAGCGGCACGCCGTTGGGAATGACGACCAGTTTGTCCGTGGGCAAGCGTTCTTTCTCGAGCGCGTGCCGGCGGACGTCTTCGCTGACGCAAACCATGCGCGTCATGCGGCGAGCGGCCCAGCGTTCGATCGGCCACCTCCAGCGACGTGGCTCGCTGACGCGCATGCCCCCGATCAAGATCGTCGCGCGCCCCCGCAGGGCTACCGCGCTGACGACGTTCGCGTGCCAAAGCATGGCTTGCACGAGGTCGGGCTGGAAGGCGTCCAGCTGCGAGCGGAGCCAGCTAGTGATTCGCCAAAAGCTGCTCGCGCCGCGAGCGTTTCCCGACCGCACTTCGATACCGGCACCAGTCAGGCGGCGGACTAGATCGTCATAAGGTGCGCTCGGCAGCGGTCCAAGCGCGAGCACTCGGATGTGATGGCCACGTTGCGCCAGATAAATCGCCAGCTCGGTCAAACAGCGTTCCGCTCCGCCCGGGTCCAGTTCGGTGATGACCAACGCGATTCGCAAGTTCTCGTCCGTTCGGCTGGCAATTCTTCCACGGCAGTATGGGGCGACTGTTTTCCTCCGCGCTCTCCGCGTCCTCCGCGGTAAAAAATTGAGCCTGAGCAGCCCGAGCCCGCGCCGTCGTTCCGTATTTTAGCCGGACTCGTTATCCTTGGTGACAAGGAGTTTGCTCAATGTCGGAAACAATCAATGAATTGGATGATCTCGATTCCTTCGACTACACGCTGCCGCGCGATTTGATCGCCCAGCAACCGACTGATCAAAGGATTGATGCGCGACTGATGGTCGTCGATCGCAAGACCGGTTCGATCTCGCACCATCACGTTCGCGACCTTCCGGAATTCTTTAATGCCGGCGATGCTTTGGTAGTGAATACTTCCAAAGTGATTCCGGCGCGATTGGTGGGCGTGCGGACCAGTTCGGGTGGGCGTTGGGAAGGATTGTTTCTGCGCCAAGGCGAAGACAATCTTTGGGAGACGCTCAGCCATACGCGCGGGCATTTGACCGTGGGCGAATCGTTGACGCTCCGCGATCGCGAGGGGCGACTGGTCGAAGCGCTGACCGTCGTGGCTCGCTTGCCCAACGGCCATATCGTCGTACGCCCGCTGGTCGATGAACCGTTCGAGCAATTCCTCGACCGCTTCGGCCGAGTCCCGATTCCACCGTATATTCGCGATGGGCAGATGGTCGACGACGACTTCGTGCGCTATCAGACCGTGTACGCTCGCGAAGCAGGTTCGGTGGCCGCGCCGACGGCCGGTTTGCACTTTACCGACGACCTGCTCGGCCGAGTGCAAGAGCGCGGCGTCGTGCGCGTGCCCGTCGTGCTGCATGTCGGCCTGGGGACGTTCCGACCGATGAAGGGACGCAAGCTGTCCGAGCATGTCATGCACAGCGAGCACGCTCTACTGAGCGAAGCGGCGGCCAAGCGACTGAATCACTGCCGGCTCGACGGCGGGCGCATCATTGCCGTCGGAACCACTTCGGCCCGCGTGCTCGAGACGGCGTGGAACCGGGAAGAGAACGCTCTGGCTGCCTGGTCGGGCGAAACCGACATCTTCATCCGTCCGCCCTACGAGTTCAAAGCCGTCGATGTGCTGATGACCAACTTCCACTTGCCCAAGAGCACACTGCTGGTGTTAGTCTCCGCCTTCGCCGGCCGCGACTTGATCCTCCAGGCCTATCACGAAGCCATCGCTCAGCGTTACCGTTTTTATAGCTATGGCGACGCGATGCTGATATTGTAAAGGGCTGGCTGTTCCTCCGCGCTCTCTGCGTCTCCGCGGTTAAAAACAAAGGATCAAACCTCGATGGAGTCGCGCGATGTTGCCTTAGCCGCAGTGATCGCGCGGGCCACGCATGCGCCGCTGGCGGCGATCGCAGGCCGACAGCCGTTTACCGGCGGTTGCATCCATCGCGTGGAACTGGTGAAACTAGCCGACGGCCGGCAGTACTGCGTGAAGTCCAATCGCGACGCGGGGGACATGTTCGCTCAAGAAGCGTACGGCTTGGCTGCAATCCGCCAGGTTGGCTCGCTGACGACGCCGGAAGTGATCGCCGTCGAGCAAGTAGCCGATGACTTGCAGTGCTTGGTGCTCGAAGCGATTCGAACCACCGAGCCGAAGGCAGGCTTCTGGCAAAGCTTCGGCGCTCAACTGGCCGAACATCATCGCCGCGGCACCAGCAGCCAGTTCGGCTGGGCGAGCGATAACTATCTCGGCTCGACGGTTCAGAAAAACGAATCGCGCGAGAGCTGGGTCGCCTTTTTTCGCGAGTGCCGACTGCAGTACCAGCTCCATTTGGCTCGCCAGCGCGGACTCGGTTCGCGCGAGCTCTATCGCTTGGCCGACCGGGCAATCGAACGCTTGGAAAAGTGGCTCGGCAGCGACGATCCGCAGCCGAGCCTTCTGCACGGTGATCTGTGGAGCGGAAATTTTCTAGTCGGGCCGAGCGGCGAAGCCGTGGTGATCGATCCGGCCGTATACTATGGCGACCGCGAAGCGGAACTGGCCATGCCGCTGCTGTTCGGCGGCTTTCCGCCCGAGTTTTTCGACGCTTACGATGAGGCTTGGCCGCTGGCCGAGGGCTGGCGCGATCGCGTCGAGATCTACCAGCTCTACCACTTGCTCAACCATTTGAACCTGTTCGGTGTCGGCTATCTGGATAGCTGTTTAGAGATACTGAGACGCTTCGCTTCATGAAACAAGTCATCGCCATCGTGCGTCCGTATCTGGCCGAAAAGGTGCTGGAGAATTTGCGGCTGGCTCCGCTCGAGGCCCTGGCCGTGCGCGAAGTCAAAGGCTTTGGACGCCAGAAGAATTATCTCGACGAGTATCGCACCAGCGAGTTCGAATCGGTCTTTCTGCCGAAGGTCGAGATACAGATGTGGGTCGACGATTTTCGCGTCGAAGAAGTCATCCGCCGCATCACCGAAGTCGCGCGCAGCGGCCGCATGGGCGACGGCAAAGTCATGGTCCTGCCGGTAACCAGCTTCGCGAGCGGCGAAGTGATCGACATTTGAAAGTCTCCGCGCTCTCCGCGTCTCCGCGGTAAACAATGGAATTAGCGGTTAATGGGTTCGGTGGCGGAAGCGGTGCGGACTTCGCTCTGCTGGAGCGTGGGCATTTTGCGAGTCGGTTGTGGGACCGACTGAACGAACTGGCCCCCTTGCTGATAGATGGCTGTGCGCTGGCTGAGTTCGGCGCGAGCGCTGGCCGGAGCCGCGGCGAGCGCTTGACGCATCAGTTTGGCCGCTGCGGCAGCATCGCCGGTGGCGGCAGTGGCTGCGGCTAGCGTATCGAGAGCGCGATAGTCTTGCTCGCCTTCGAGCTCAATCGCCTTGCGAGCCGCCGTCAGGGCGAGATTCGGATTGCGGAAACGCTGGTCAGGGCAGGTCGACAACAGCCAAGCGATATTGCGATAAGCTCGCGCATAAGTCTTGTCCGCAGCGACCGCTTCGCGATACCGCGCCGATGCGGCTTCCCACTGGCCAGTCGACTGGAGAGCATCGGCCAGATCGGTCAAGTAAGCGGCATTGGTGGAGTCGAGCTTGGCTGCCCGCGTGTAATCGGCCAGCGCGGCATCGGTGTCGTTGAGCATGAATCGCGCATGAGCCCGGCCGTTGTAGTAGCTCGCATCGCTGGAGCTGAGCTCAATGGCCTGGCTATAGTCGGTGACGGCTTGAGCGAACTGTTCCTTCTCGAAATACAATTCGGCTCGATTGTAGTACGCGTTGGGATAGTCAGTCTTCAGTTCGATAACTTGGGTGAAGGCATCGATCGCTTCATCGAACCGGCCCTGCATGGCATGCGCGATCGCCAGGTTGTGGTGGATCCGCCAATTGTCAGGCGCGTACTTGGCTGCCGTGGCAAAGTCCTTGCCCGCTAGTTCGTCGAGCTTTTGGGCTTTCTCCAGATCGCCTTCGCGCACCAGCCGGGCAGCGGTTTCGCCGCGGACTTCTCCGCGCCGATTCAGCGCCCAGGCGAACAGACGCGTCGCATACGCTTTGTCGGCTTCGGAGCGATTGGCGTCGGGGATGATTTTCGAGCACGCGCGGGCGATCTCGGTGAAGTCGGCTTCCGCGGTAGCCGAGCTCGTCTGCGCATAGATCGCCTGTAGATCGGCGGCCACCTCGCCCTCGGGCTCAGCAGCGCGCGCAGACCCACTCATCAGCCATCCCAGGCTCAATACCAGAATCGTTGCTGCCCTGCTCATCGTCGCTGTTCTTCCGTGACGTCCGATTGCGATAGCGTCCTCTTACCTTGGCCGTTTCCTATACACGTTTCGGCCCCATCGTGGGAAGAGAGGTTTTACCGCGGAGACGCAGAGAGCGCGGAGG
>JBQCEI010000281.1:0-3815 GCA_051960375.1 Aureliella sp.
CGACGCCGGTGAACTCATGTTGTCGCGCTCCATCGGGCGGGCCTGGAACCATGCCGATATATTTCGCGCCAATCACCGTGTCCAATCCGCTGACTTGTCCCAAGCGCAAGCGCGGCCGCTCGATCCAGAAGAGGCTGCCTTCCACGGCCACGCGATGGGGCTCGGGAGCCAGCTGAACGTGCACGTCGACTTGCTGCATGTCGGCCGCAAGATGAACTTCCGTGACTGAGCCGATTTCGATGCCGCGATAACGCAGCGTGTCGTTGGGTTTGATCCCGTAGCCATCGCGAAAATGGATAACGATCTTTTCGCCGGACGCTCGCAAGCTGCTGACCGTCACGCCGATGGCGATCAGCAAACAGATGCCGGTGAGCCACCACAACCGCGTGCGCCAACGCCCCGCCGCCACCTCCGCCGCCGGCCGCAACTTCGCCTCAGGAATCGCTTCACTCTCCGTCATCGATACTTCTTCCTCTGCGGTATTGTGGCAGTGGCCCTGCCCAGTCTCTTTTTTTAACGCAGAGACGCAGAGAGTACGGACGCAGAGTTCGCAGAGAAGAAACACTAAACATTCAATCTATCAAACCAGCGCTGTTGCTAGTTGGTACCCGTTCTCTTCTCTGCGTTCTCCGCGTCCCTTATCACTGCGTCTCTGCGTTAAAAAAGTGATTGGACAGAACCAATGCTACACACTTATTTCTCTTCCCAGATCGCATGCGGATCAAACATCGCCGAAGCAATCACGCTCATGACGACGCACATCACAAACGCGAACACGGCTGGCCCGAGGCTGAACTGGACCAGATCGCCGAGTTTGACGAGCGTCACCATCAGGGCCAGCAGCAACACATCCATCATGCTCCAGCGCCCGGCCCACTCGACGACGCGATAAGTCCAGGCGCGATGAGCTCGGCCCGTGAGACTGATCCAACTCAGTTCGATCAAGGCCAAGATCTTCGCCAGCGGAATGACGATCGAAAAGACCAGCACGACCAGGCCGACAAACCAGCTGCCATGCTCGAGCAGATCGATCGTGCCGCCGAGCAAACTGGCCTCGTGATGGTGGCCGAGCTTTTCGATTTTCAAAATCGGCAAGAGGATCGCCGGGAAATAGAGCACCAGCGCTCCGCTGGCCGCAGCCAAACAGCGAGCCGAGCTCTGCAGGCCGCTGCGGCCGCCAGCATCGACCACCGACGCGCAGCGCGTGCAGCGAGCTTCATCCCCCTCGGCGAGCGCCGGCACGCGCTGCACCAACCCGCAACAATGACAAGCCTTCAACCGCATACAAGTCTTTCAAAACTCCCAGGCGCGATTCGCGGTTGGAAAATTCTCCGCGCTCTCCGCGCCTCCGCGGTAAAAAGCCCAGCAACCCGACGCCCACGCGCTACACTATTATCTTATCCCACACCGCAGCAGTCGATTACACTGAAACGCCCACTAACACCCGCCCCAGTTTTGGAGACCACCATCCATGCTCTATCGCTACTATCTATTCGCCTGCATGGTCGCGAGCTTGGCTTGCGCATCGGCGCCACTCCAAGCGGCCGATCTCGAGCTCAAACCGGGCGATTCGATCTGCCTGATCGGCAACGCGTTGGGCGAACGCTTGCAGCATAACAACGATTGGGAAGCCCTGTTGTATCAGCGCTATCCCAATCTCAAGCTGAAGGTTCGCAATCTCTGCTTCCCAGGCGATGAACCCGAGCAGCGGCTGCGCTCGCTCAACTTCGGCGAGCCCGATGTGCATCTGAAGCATTCGCAGGCCGACGTCATCCTCTGCTTCTTCGGCTACAACGAATCGTTCGCAGGCGATGAAGGGCTCGAGCAGTTCGCAGCCGACCTCGCCGAGACGGTCGAGCATATGCAGCAGCAGAACTACAGCGGCCGCGGCGCGCCGCGCATCGTGCTCGTCTCGCCGATCGCCTTCGAAGTCACCGGCGACCGAAACTTGCCCGACGGCAGCGAGCACAACCGCCGACTGGAAAAATACACCCAAGCGATCCAGCGCGTCGCCGAAAAAACCGGAGCGGTGTTTGCCAACGTCTTCGATGAAACGAAAAAACTGTTCGAGAATTCCGACGAACGTCTGACGCTCAACGGAGCCCATCTGAACGCCGACGGTTATAAGGCCTTCGCGCCGATCCTCGACCGAGCTCTCTTCGGCCAGGCCAAAGCGGCGACGAAGCCTGAGCCGGCCGTCTTGGCAGCGATCGAAGACAAGAATTTCCACTGGTGGCATCGCTACCGAGCGGTCAACGGTTACTCGATCTACGGCAAGCGCGGTGAGGCAGGCTTCGACGGCACGTACCGCAACCGCGAAGTCATGGAGCGCGAGCGCGAGATCCTCGATCAGATGACCGCCAATCGCGACGCCCGCATTTGGCTGGCCGCGCAAGGCCGACCCGACAACAGTCCGATCGACGACAGCAACACGTTGCCGTTCATCCAGCCCAAGACCAACGTCGGCGGCCCGGACGATCGCGAAGCCAAAGCGGGCAAGCTCGGTTCGCTGAATTACTTATCTTCGGAGGAACAGAAAAAGCTCTTCAAACTTCCCGCCGGCTACGAAGTCACGCTGGTCGCCTCGGAAGAGATGTTCCCCGAGATGGTCAATCCGGTGGCTCTCAACTTCGACAACCGCGGCCGCTTGTGGGTTTCGACGATGCCGAGTTACCCGCAGTGGAAACCGAAGACCAGGCTCGACGACAAACTGCTAATTCTCGACGATGACAACGGCGACGGCGTGGCCGATCGCTGCACGGTGTTCGCCGGCGGCCTGCATCAGCCGACCGGCTTTGAAATCGGCCGCGGCGGCGTCTACATCGCCGAACAACCCGATATCCTGTTCCTGCAAGACACCGATGGCGACGACCGCGCCGATGTCCGCGTCCGCAAGCTGTTCGGCTTCGACACGGCCGATTCGCACCACGGTCTGGCCGCCTTTGAATGGGGCCCCGACGGCGCGCTTTACTTCCAGGAAGGGACGTTCAAGCAATCGCAAGTCGAAACGCCCTACGGTTTGCAGCGCTTGGGCGATGCGGGCGTGTGGCGTTACGATCCACGAACCGAGAAGCTTGAAGTGCACGCGTCGCTCGCCTTTGCCAATCCGTGGGGACACGTCTTCGATGCCTGGGGACAGAACTTCATCGCCGACGCATCGTCGGGATTCAATTACGTCGGAGCGACGATCTCGGGCGAAGTGTTCTATCCCGACAAGCACGCCGGCGGCGCGATGGCCAAGGGGCTCGATAACCCGGGCTCGAAGATCAATCGCGAGCCGCCGCACTTTATCGTCAAGCGCACGCGTCCCTCGTCAGGCTGCGAGATCATCTCCAGCCGTCATTTCCCACCCGAAGCTCAAGGCAATTTCCTGCTCAACAACGTGATCGGCGACCGTTCGGTCCTGCAGCACACGATGGCCGACGCCGGCTCGGGCTTCGTGGGCAAGGAGATCACGCCGCTGCTGTACTGCGAAGACGGCAACTTTCGCCCGGTCGATCTGCAGTTCGGCCCCGACGGCGCGCTGTATGTGGTCGACTGGCACAAAGCTCTCATCGGTCACTTGCAGCACAACCTCCGCGATCCCAACCGCGATTCGTCGCATGGGCGCATTTGGCGGATCACTTACAAGGGAAGGCCGCTGGTCGAAAAGGCGGCCATCGCTGACGAGCCGCTGCCCAAGCTGCTCGAACTGCTCAGCTCGCCCGAGGACCGCACGCGCTACCGAGTCCGCCGCGAACTGGCCGGCCGTGACTCCGATCAAGTGCTCGCCGCGGCGAAGACCTGGCTGGCCGGGCTTGATCAAGCGGATGAAA
>JBQCEI010000282.1:0-2254 GCA_051960375.1 Aureliella sp.
CCCCACCCCGCGCCCTCCGTCCTCTTTGTGGCCTCGGTCTCCCCCTCGCCCCGCTTCGGGGAGAGGGGGCTGGGGGGTGAGGGGTCCGCACCCGCACTCAACTCTGCATCACTCAACTCTGCATCACTCAACTCTGCATCACTCAACTGGGCATCACTCAACTGGGCATCGCGCAGCGCAGCCCCGACCAAACTCGACATCGCTTCGCGCGAACTCGCTTCTTGCGAACTCTGCATCGCGGTTCCTACGCGTCGATCTCAAAACCTTTGCGGTTCTCTCGCTTGAGAAACGCATTGGCTTGGTCGTCGCCTACGATTTCGCGCTTCTCCGGGTCCCACTTCAAGGCTCGGCCAAGGCGCATGGCGATGTTCGACAAGTGGCAAATCTCGAGCATGCGATTATGCGACCAGACGTCGGAGATCGGCTGCTTGCGAGCCTTCATGCCTTCGATGAAGTTCGCGGTGTGATTCGCGCTGGCCGGGCCGCCGTAAACTTTCTCGACGGCATCCTCTGGCAGCGGATTCTCTTTGAGCTCTTCGACGGGCTTGCCGGTCAGCTTGCCACGATTGACGAAGAAGCGTCCCTTGGTGCCTTCGAACAGAATGCCGTTGTCCCCTTCGCTGGTGATGATCAGCTCGACGTCGTTGGGCATGTCGACACGAATGGTGAACTGCGTCGCAGCGTTGTAGCGATCATCGACCGTCGGATAGCCGTCCTTGTATTCGACCGGCAGTTTGTAATCGACCGGCGTGATCTTGCTCGGGCCCGTGTCGGTCGCACCGAGTGCCCAGCAAGCGATGTCGACGTGATGCGCGCCCCAGTCGGTCAGTTTTCCGCCAGCGTATTCGTGCCAGTTGCGGAACGAATAATGGCAGTTGCTGTACAGCGGCACGCCGCCGCCATAGCCTTCGCGCATCTGCGGCAGCGCGCGATACGGCACCTTCGGAGCTGGGCCGAGCCAAACGTCCCAATCGATCGATTCGGGAACATCGACCGCCGGAATCGGCGGCGAGGCTTCCATGCGATCGATGCTGCAAGTGACTTTCTTCACCGTGCCGATGCGGCCGTCGCGAATCAGGGCGATCGCCTTCAAGAACCGTTGGTCGCTTTCGGTGCGCTGCATCGTGCCGACCTGGAACACGCGGCCGGTCTCTTTGACGATTCGTTCGATCAGCTTGCCTTCATCGATCGTCAATGTCAGAGGCTTTTCGCAGTACACATCCTTGCCCGCCAACATCGCTTCGACAGCGATCTTCGTATGCCAGTGGTCGGGCGTCGCGATCATGACCGCATCGATATCTTTGCGCTCGAGTACCTTGCGGTAATCCTTATAAGCATCGGGCTTCTTGCCTTGCGCCTTCTCTACCTTGGCGACGTTATCGCCGAGCACCTTCGAATCGACGTCGGCCAGAGCGGCGAAGTCGGCGAACTTGAACGACTTGCTGGTGATCGCCCAGCCTTGGTTGCGAAGGCCGATGGTGGCAAAGACCGGCCGGTCGTTGGCCGACTGAAAGCCGAAAGCCCGCCCGGCCGACGGCAACAGGATGCTCGCCGATCCCGCAGCGGCAACGCCTTGAAGAAACCGACGGCGCGACGAGTGGTAAGAGATTTGCATGGTCGAACTCCGCTGAGTGAATAAGTAGGAGTGTTTGAGGGTGCAGGTGTCGCCTCTACGATAGCTGAACCGGCAGGCCGCTTAAAGCAGTTGGGCGAGACAAACTTCGACCGATCCCCCCTGGTGCCTGAAGCCTGACGCCTGAAGCCTGACTGGGGCCGAGTTGGCAACTCGCCATGCAACTGCGAAACTGCTGGAGAAGTTGGAACGCGGTTTTTATGTTGCTCGGGATTCGAGCAGGAGAAGGTTACTACCATGGCCGGTAATGAGTCGGAAGAACAGCGACATGCTTTCGATGCAGAAGTTCCCGCGTCCAGCGAGGCGGACCCGGACGTTGACGATGTGATCGCCAGGCTCGACGTACCGCAAGGCAAGCTACCCAAGGAAGCGATTCGAGATGCGCAGCGGCTCGGACCGCAGATCATTCCGCGGCTGGTGGAACTGATCGAGCGAGACGTGCAGGCTATCCGCAACGGGGAAGAAGTTCGCACCGAAGGCGCCTTTTTTGCCCTGTACTTACTGACTGAGTTTCAAGCCAAGGAAGCACTGCCTGCGATTCTCAGCACGACGTATCTGCCGGACGATGGCGATCTGTTTGGCGAGACCATAGCGGCGCATCTCCATCGCATATTGGCCGTG
>JBQCEI010000283.1:0-7602 GCA_051960375.1 Aureliella sp.
GAGGAACTCGGTCAGCACGTTCACGAAGCGGCCGATGTTGGCTTCGTCGAACGGAGCGTCCACTTCGTCGAGCACGCAGAAGGGGCTCGGGCGAAATTCGAAGATGGCCAGCAGCAGCGCTACCGCGGTAAGCGCTTTCTCGCCGCCGCTGAGCAATGAATTGGAAAGCGCAGTCTTGCCCGGCGGCGTGGCGATGATGTCGACGCCGCACTCCAGGACGTCTTCGCCTTCCTCAAGCACGATGTCGGCGCTGCCGCCGCCGAACGACTTGCGGTAGAGCTTCTGGAAGTTGGTGCGAATCACTTCCAGAGTTTCAAGGAACAAGCGGCGGCTGTCGGCGTTGATCTTGTGGATGATTCGCTGCAGCGATTCCTTGGCGGCGCTCAGATCTTCGTACTGGCCGTTCAAGTGATCGTAGCGCGATTGCAGTTCGTCCAGTTCCGCCAGCGCGGTCAAGTTCACCGCGCCAACCGACGCGATTTCCTGACGCAGTCGAGCCAGTTCGGCTTCGAGCTTTTTGCGCTCGGCCGCATCTTCGATCGTGTCGGCCGTTTTCAATTCTTCCAGGCCGACTTGATAATCTTCCTGCAAACGCTTGAGCAACGTCGTGATGTTTTCGGTGTGCCGCTCCAGTTCGCTCTGAGCGGATTGCCAGCGACTGGTGAGCTTGTCGAGTCCTCGCTGTTCCGCTTCGTGCTGCTTGTGCAGCGCCGTGCGGCGCTCGCGCACCGCGGCCGCTTCGACGGCCAATTCGTCGAGCCTTGCTTGCTCGCGCTCGCTGCTGAGGAACGCCTCGGCTAGCTTGCTGGTAAGCATTAGGACTTCGAGTTCGAACTGATCGCGGCGCTCGTTCAAGCGGTCGAGTTCGGCTCGCGCTTCGGCGACCGCTTGCTTGCGTTCACCGTGGTTGCGCTGCATCTGTTCCAGCGCCAGCCGGCTGGCTTCGTAGCGCTGTTCGGCTCGGGCCAGCGCGATGCGGCTGGTCGTGAGTTCTTCGCTGAGCGCTTGCAGCTCGCTTTGCTCCTGAGTGTGCGAGCCGCGGCTAGCGAGTAGTTCGCTTTCGACCACAGCGATTTTTTGTGTCAGCTCAGCCGACTCGGCGGTGAGCGCAGCCAACTGCGGCTCGAGAGCGGCATGTCGCTGGCGAGCCTGTTCGAGCTCGCCGGTGCGCTGAGCGGTTTGTTGTTCGAGTTCGTCGAGGCGAGCGACCGCTTGCTGAGCGCGAACTTGCTGGCGTGCGAAATCCTTCGTTAGTTCGCGCACGCGGGCTTCCAGCGACTGGACCGCGGGAGCGAGCTGGCTGCCGCGGACTTGCAGGCGCTGCACTTCGGCGTGGGCCTGCTGATGCTGATAGGTATAGTGTTCGATCTCATGCCGCGCGGCTTGCATTTCGCTTCGCCGCGATACCAGTCCGGGCAACGCCTGGGCGGCTCCGAGGGTCAGCGATACATCGCCTTCGACCAGCTGGCAATCCGCCGTAACGAATCGCAGCCCCGCGCCGCGAAAGTGCCCAAGCTCGAGCGCCGTCGCCAGACTGTCGACCAGCCAGGTCGTACCGAGCAAGTAGCGATACAGTCCGCCGAGATCGTCGCGGTAGCGAATCAAGCGATCGGCTCGGCCGATGATGCCTGCGACGCCGTCGAGTTGGATGCGTTCGCCAAAGCGCCGCGCCGGCAAGCGATCCAGTCGCATGAGCGTGACCCGGCCTTCAATCTGAAGCTGGTTGTCGCGAATGGCATCGACGATGCGGCCGTCGCTGAGCACGATCGCTTGCGAAGCAGTGCCCAGCGCGGTGTCGATCAGCGGCGCCAAATGGACTTCGCATTCGAGCAGTTCGCCCGCCAGACCGCGGACCGACTTCCACATCGGTTCGGGATTCTGGGCTGCGAGTTGCAGCAGTTGCCGCGCGCCGGCATCGACACCTTCTTGATGATTGACCAAGGCCTCCAAGACCGACAGCCGCTCGCGAGCTCCCTCGAGCCGGCCGTTGAGAATCGCGGCATCTTCTTGGCGCTTGGCCAGCAAGGTGCGGTTCTCTTCCAATTGCAACTGCTGAGTCGTCAGCGCTTCGCCGGCGCTGTTGCTCTCGAGATGGATTTGCTTGAGCTGTGTCGCAGCCTGTTCGGCATGCCGCCGAGCGTGTTGCTCTGAGCTTTTGAGCGCTTGCAGTTGCCGCTCGTTTTCGGCGATTAGCCGCGCGAGCTCTGCGAGCTGGTTTTCGGCCTGGCTGCGAGCGCTGGCCTTCTCGCTGACCATGCGGAGCAACACGACGTGCTCTTTGCGAAGGCGTTCGAGGTTCTCCTCGCGGTTGCGCACCGAGCTGGTCAGTGCCTCGTGGGCCTCGACGGCCGCGGCGACGCGTTGTTGCGCCGCGTCGAGTTCTTGTTGCGACTGAGCGACTTCGCTCGCGATCGCTTCGACTTCATCGACCAGCGAGTCGGCTCGGTAGCGGAGGGCTGTCAGGCGTTCGCCGGCTCGCTGCAGCTCCGATTCGGTTTCGCTCAAGCGATCGCCGAGGTTGACTTGCTGAGCTTGCAAGACGGCGATTTCTTGCAGGAACGATTGCAGCGCGGTGTCGACTTCCTGGCAGCGCTCGGCCACGCGATGCAGTTCCATATCGGCTGCGTGAGCGGACTGCTGAGCCGTTTGCACAGCGGCTTCTTTGGTTGCGCGATCTTGCTGGAGCTGAGCCAGCGCGGACTCGGCGGCTTCTTTGCGCTGCGCTAATTCGCAGTACTCGGTCCAGCCCAGTTGCAGCCTGAGCACATGGACGCGCTCGGTCATTTCGCGATAAGCCTGCGCCTTGGTGGCCTGGCGCTTGAGCGATTCGAGGCGGCCTCGGACTTCATCGACGATGTCGCGCAGTCGCACGAGATTCTGTTCGACTCGCTGCAGTCGCCGCAGGGCTTCGGTCTTTTTGACCTTGAAGCGGCTGATGCCGGCGGCTTCTTCGAAGATGATTCGTCGATCCTTGGGCGAAGCCTGCAACATGCGATCGACTTTGCCTTGCTCGATCAAGCTGTAGGCATCGACCCCGACGCCGGTACCGCGAAAAAGATCCTTGATGTCTTTCAGGCGGCAGGGCTGGCCATTGATCAGGTATTCGCCTTCGCCGCTGCGATAGACGCGGCGGGTGACTTGAACTTCCTTGGCGTCGATCGGAAGTTTGCTGGTGGAGTTGTCGAAGACCAGCGTCGCTTCGGCGGAATTGGCTGGCTTGCGGCCGGTCGACGCCGATCCTTTGAAGATGACGTCGATCATGTCTTTGCCGCGAAGAGCTTTAGCGCTCTGCGCGCCGAGCACCCACTTGATCGCGTCGACGACGTTCGACTTGCCCGAGCCGTTGGGGCCGACGACGACCGTGATGCCATCCGGGAAATCGAATCGCGTCTTGTCAGCGAAGCTTTTGAAGCCTTGCAGTTCCAGGGCTATCAGCATGGTTGTGGGACTTCTAAAGCCATTTTACCGCCGAGGGCGCGGAGCACTTTCCAGTGACCTCCGCGGTTCTATCTTTCTGCAGCTAGCGGGACTCTTACTTGCTGAACCACGAGAGCGGATTCATCCAGTTGGATTCTTCCTTCTTCGCTTCATCCTCGTTGACAGGCGGTTCGGCCGGCACATCGTTGACGACGCCTTGCGGCTCGTCTTTGCCGGAAGGATATTTTCCGCCGTCGCGATCGTACTTGCGTCCGCCGCTGGGCACTGGGTTGATCGCGACTTCTGAATCGATGTACTTCTCAGCTCCGCAGATGCGGACGAAGTTCACCCAGTCGCCGTAGCAGCCGCCCACTTCGGCGATCGCCGTCAGGATGCTCCGCAAATCGGAGTCGCACTCGGCGAGACGATCGTCGCGGCCCGGCACGATATGGCTGACCGAGATGCGACCGGCTGAAGTGTTCCGCAACATCAACCGCGGATTGACATACATAAAAGCAGTGAAGTGCACCGTGGGATTGGAGCCAAAAATGACCACTTCGGGAATCTTGTGCAGGCCGACGACGACCAGCGGCGGACTATTCGATGGGATCTCGAGGATCGAGCCGATCTTGCCGATCTGGTTTCCGACCGTCGAGGAGGAAGCGCCGTCGTGGTCGCGGAGCGCGAGCAGCGCGCCGTAGCGCGTTTCCGCATCGACCGAGTGCAGCAAGTCTTCGAGCGCGTCGCTGGCCTGAAAGTTTTCAATCAGCGACAGACCGGTCAAGCACATCGCGCGAAAGGCGGGCTCAATGCGAGCCAGTTCGTGCAGGATCGGAATTGCGCGGGGTTCGTTCAGATAAGCCAGCGCATGCGCCGAGTAAAAGCGAATCTCCTTGTCGGGACTCTTCAGCCCGTCGACCAGGATCGGCACTCCCTCTTTTCCGGCCGCTTCCAGTTGCCAGGCGGCGCTGCGGGCGGTGACCGGTTCGCCCAGTTCCAAGCGGCACTTTTCCAGCCGGGCCTTCCTCGCGTCGGCCGATTCTGCCACACCGATGCTCTGCACGACGTTGGCGAAGTGATCCGGATCGTCGCGGTAGCGCGGCGGCACGGTCAAGTCGATGTAGTCCTCTTTTTTGGGCTTGGCGACACCGACTTGCTTGATCCCGTCAAAGACGGTGAAGCGGTTGTTGATCGCGGGCACGACCGCCGCCATCGTCACCGCATGTGCGTAAGATTCGTCGATCGCCAGGCCGATGTTGCGCGATTGCGTCAGCGTCGCGCCGCCGACGACCATGGCGGCAGTCGCGGCTTCCGGTTTGTCGGAACCGGAGATCTGCTGCTCGGTCACCAGCGGCCCTTCAGCCCAGGCGTAACCAAAGCCTTCGCGCACCTGGCCGTCCAGGACGCTCATCTCGGCCAGTTCGCTGCGCATCAACCAGCCGCTCTGGAGGTTGCTCCCTTCGGCATGCGTAGAAAGTTTCACCAGGACGTTGAGGCGATCGCCTTTGCGCGAAGCGGGGGGCACGATGACTTGAGCGGCCACCATGGCGGTGCTCGGATCGTCGAGCCACTGGTTGGGATTGTTGACGTTCTTGCGGCGCATCAGGTCGAGCAGGCGCTCGCGCTGCGAACTGGCGTTGACCTTGCCGCCGGTGCCAGGCAACTCGGTGATCAAGGCTACGCTTTCGATCCGCGTGCCGGTGACGAACTTGCGGCTGATCTCGCGGATCGTGTGCGGCCGCTCCGGGCTTTCCCACAAATCCTTGACGTGCTCTTTTTTCTCTTGTTCCAGCTGGGCGATATCTTTCTTTTGACCCAGCCACGGAGTCGCGCAGCCGCCCAGCGCCAGGGCTACCGCGCAGGCGATTCCCGCCGGGGCCAGCACCCTCGCCATTGGGGCGCGTTTCCTGTTGCACGTCACCATCGCAGCATCCTTGCTCGCAGTGTTAGAGCGTATTTCTAGCTAGGCGAACACTAGCGTTTTCCGGGCTCGGCGGTCAAGGCGACCTGTAACCCGACGCGTAAGCGAGGGACGTACCGGGAAGGAGGCCACGGCCTGGCGCGTCCCTCGCTTACGCGTCGGGTTGCGGTAGACGCGGGGGAACCACGAAGACACAAAGACACGTAGGCCGGATAGGTGAGCGCATTTCTGGCCGGGGGACAAGGACGTCCTATAATTCACATGTCCCTAAGGAAACTGCTTGTTCCGGCGGCGATCTGTTGGCCGATTGCGCTGGCGATTGTTGACAATCTCGCCCGTAATCAGTCAAGATGTTGTGAATCTCGTCTTATTGTCCGCCAATCCCCTCAGTCGATTCCCCCAGTCGACTGCTCGATCTCTGGGAGCGCTTGCCCGTTGGCATGCGGCTGCTCGTGTTGGCAAAAATGGGCAATTTGTCGACAACCTAGGTAACTGTCTAAGGCGAAGGCACTGAGGAGCCTATCATGGACCAACCGATGCGCGATTTTACTGACTTGCTGCTCCGCCGCGGGGTGGTCAGTCTCGACCAATTGTCGGAAGCCACCTCGATGGCCCGACAAGAAGACATCTCGGTCGCCGACGCACTGGTCAAGATGCAGTATGCGGCTCCGCAGGACGTCTACCGCGCCCTGGCCGACTTTCACAAGATGGACTTCGTCGACCTGGCCGCCGTGCGGATTGACGACGCGATCATCCAGCTGGTCCCCGAGTCGGTCGCCCGCGAAAACACGATCATCCCCTACCAGGAGGACGGCGACTCGCTGATCGTGCTGGTCAGCGATCCGTTCGATTTGGAGACGATCGAAAAGCTCCGGTTCATTCTCAACCGCCGCATCGAGACGGCCCTGGCGCCGAAAGAAACGATCAACGACGCGATCAACCGCTACTACGGTCAGGTCGAAGGTGAATCGGCCGACTCGATTCTGCAAGAGTTCACCGACACGCAGATCGACTTCACCGAGACGGCAGAAGACGCCGGTGGAGGGGATAGCGATCTGGTCGACGAAAACAGCGCGCCGGTCGTGCGGCTGGTCGGACTGATGATCCAGGAAGCGGTCCAATTGCGAGCATCGGACATCCACGTCGAGCCGTTCGAAGACCGAGTCCGCATTCGCTACCGCATCGACGGTGTGCTGGTCGAGCGCGACAGCCCGCCGCGACGCTTGCTCGGAGCGATTCTGTCCCGCATCAAGATTCTGGCCAAGATGGACATCGCCGAGCGACGTCGCCCGCAAGACGGTCGAATCAAGGTCACCGTGGGGGAAAAGGAGCTCGACCTGCGGGTGAGCATTATCCCCACCAACCACGGCCAGTCGGCCGTCATGCGACTGCTCGACAAGGACAACATCAAGGTCGGCATCCGGCAGCTCGGCCTGGCGGAGCGCGACTTCAAGATCTTCACGCAGATGATCAAACGTCCCAACGGCATCCTTCTGGTGACCGGCCCGACAGGCTCTGGAAAGACTACAACGCTCTATGCGGCCCTCAACACGATGAATCGGCCCGACCGCAAGATCATCACTGCCGAGGACCCCGTCGAGTACTACCTGCCGGGCATCAATCAGGTGGAAGTTCGCCACAACATCGGACTGGACTTTGCGCGCATTATTCGCGCCATGCTGCGTCAGGCACCCAAGATCATCTTGGTCGGTGAGATGCGGGATACCGAGACCGCGTCGATGGGTATCCAGGCTTCTTTGACGGGACACTTGGTTTTCAGTACACTACACACGAACGATGCGCCCAGTGCTGTTACACGTATGACCGACATGGGGGTCCCCGGCTATCTGGTGGCCAGTTCGGTCGTAGCGGTGCTCGGACAGCGATTGGTACGGACCATTTGCAAGCGATGCCGCACGACGGTGAAGCTGCCCGAGAGCGTGCTAGCAGACGCCGGCATTCCGGCCGACGTAGCGGAGAAGGCGCAGTTCTCGCGCGGCAAGGGATGCAGCTATTGCCAGAAGTCCGGCTTCCGCGGACGCATCGGAATCTACGAGCTGATGGTCGTCACCGGCCGCATCCGCGAAATGATGTTCCAAGCGAAATCGACCATAGAAATTCGGGAAGAAGCGATCAACCAAGGGATGACCACGCTGTACTGCGACGGCATCCGCAAGGTGCTCAAGGGGGTTACGACGCTCGAAGAAGTTTATCGCGCCGCCAAGCGGACCGAGCAGGACGCCAAGGCGCTCGAGCACGTGTTC
>JBQCEI010000284.1:0-3434 GCA_051960375.1 Aureliella sp.
CTGCTCCACCATCCAAAGCGCTCACCTCCACGACCGCACCCGGCGCGAGCTTGCCGGGCTCCGGTTCGGTCCCTCCTGGCATGCCGAGCCTGAGCTTGCCGGGAGCCGATGCGTCGAAGTCGAGCGACAGCGGCGCGAGCGTGCCTTCGGCGACTTTGCCCGGCAGCCCGCTGGCATCGACCGGCGGCTCGGATGCTTCGACCGCTGCGGGCTCTTCAAGCGGCAGCGCTCAAGCGGGTGGATCTCAGGCCGACAAGACTCCCAAGCCGACGCAGCCGTACAAGGTGGCTCGCGAAGAAGCGCTCAAGCTGGCCAACGACGGCAAGCTCCGCGACGCTCTGGCCAAGATGAGCATCTACTACAACCACATTGAACTGACCCGCGAAGAACAGCTCGACTTGATCGATCTGCTCGATGCGCTGGCGGCGGAAGTGATCTATTCGAAGCGTCACTTGCTTCAGCATCCCTTTACCGTCAGCGCTGGAGAGACGCTCGAAGGGATCGCCAATCGCTTCCATGTTTCGCCTGAGGTGCTAGCGAAGATCAACCTCATGGGTGATTCGAAAATCGTCCTGGCTGGCACGCAGCTGAAGGTGCTGGAAGGACCGTTCCGCGCCGATGTGAATCTGACGCGCGGCGAACTGACTCTGTTCTTGGGCGACTTGTATGCGGGCCGCTTTCCGGTATCGATCGGCAGCGATCCGGCCCCGACCGAAGGCACGTACCAAGTCATGGATCGCCGCCGCGATCGCACTTACTACGGAGCCAAGTCGCAGATCTTGCCGGCGACCGATCCACACAATCCCTACGGCGGTTACTGGCTGAGCCTCGGAAAGGATCTGTGCATCCACGGCTCGCCCGAAGTTGCCTCGCCGGAGCTGTCCAACGCCGGCTGCATCAGCCTCGCGCCGCTCGACGCCCGCGACGTCTATTCGCTGCTGACGCAAGGCAGCGAAGTCCGCATCCACCGGTAAGCGATCTCTGCGCTAACTCCGCGCTCTCTGCGTCCTCCGCGGTAAAAAATCTTTATACCGCTAGCCGGACGCCGAGGCCCGGAGCTTTCGGCATTCGGCAATAGCCGGCCTTCCACTCAAGGCCGGTGGCGATGTCATCGGCCAGCAACAGCGCTCCATCGAGGTCGGCAAAGTCGAGCAGCGGCAGCAAGTGCACGCCGGGCGCAATGCCGATGCTCGATTCGGTCATGCAACCGACCATGACCTTCAAGCCGTTTTGTTTGGCGCGGGCGATCATCCGCCGCGCCGGAGTCAGCCCGCCGCACTTGACCAGCTTGACGTTGATCGCATCGAAGCAGTCGATGCAGCGATTGACGTCGGCTTCGACCTGGCAGCTCTCGTCGGCCATCAGCGGCAGCGGCGATTTGCCTTTGAGCGGCCGCATCTGGTCGTACGCCTCGGCCTCCAGCGGCTGTTCGATCAATTCGACGTCGAGCGCTTGCAACTCTTCGGCCATGCGCAGCGTCTGATCGGCTCGCCAGGCGCAGTTGGCATCGACTCGGAATTTGGCCTGGGTGTGCTGGCGAAGATAGCGCACCGTATCGAGGCCGCCATCGTGGCCAAGTTTGATTTTGTAGACCGGCCAGTCGGGCATGCTTTGCATCTTGCGGAGCATGACTTCGGGCGTGTCGATCCCGAGCGTGTAACAGGTCGGCGGGCACGGCGCATCTTCATCGAAGCCCCACACGCGGTAGAGCGGCATGGCGTGCTGCTGGGCGTACAAATCCCAGATCGCGCAGTCGAGGGCCGACTGCGCGAAGCGATTGGCCGACAAGATCGGATCGAGGTCTTGCCATAACTCGGCCGGGTTCTCGAGCCGATGCTCGGCCAGCCGCGGCTGCACCTGGTGCAAGATGCGGCTCATGTTCTCGAGCGTCGCTCCGTAGTAATCGTTGACCGTCGCTTCGCCTAGGCCCACCAGGCCGTCGGAGTGCAGCTCGACGATCAGCGTCGGCTGCACGGTGGTGGTGCTTCGCGAGATCGTGAACGGATCGCGCAGGCGCAAGTCGAACGTTTTCAGTTTCAGGTCGATCATGGCTCTTTTTTACCGCAGAGACGCAGAGAGCAAGGACGCAGAGCGAGCAGAGACACAGAGCGTGAGTTTGCCGGGATTACGTGCGGGCTTTGCGCCAGGCTCCGCTTTTTCGGAATTGATCGACCGCTTCGACCAGTCGCTCGGGGCCATCGCGGAGCACGTCGACGACTGGCAACTGCATTTCATCCTCGAGATGCTTGGCCAGATCGGCGGCTTCCTCGGGCGTGACGCGGCGGCCGTTCATGGCGATGCCCAAGGTCACGCACGGCTGATGAATGCTGGCCATGGTCTCGAACAGTTCGCGGATGCGGGCGAGGCTTGGAATCGGAACGTCGTCCAGTCCGCCGACGGTGAAGCGGGCCGCCTCGAAAACCAGAATCAGCGCATGCGGCAAGCAGCCGTGCAGCAGGCTCAGCGTGACTCCCGAGTAGGAAGGATGCACCAGGCTCCCCTGCCCTTCGATCAGCAGCACTTCGTGGTGTTGGTTTTCGAGCACGAGCTGTTCCGCTCCGCCAGCGACGAAGTCGGCGACGATGCAGTCCAGCGGCAGACCGCTGCCGGCGATCATGATGCCGGTCTGGCCGGTGGCGACGAACTGCGCGTCGACGCCGCGAGCCTTCAGGCCATGAGCCAGTTCCAGCGAGACGACCATCTTGCCGACGCTGCAGTCGTGGCCGACGGTGTGCACGCGCAAGCAGTTGGCATTGAGCCCTTCGCGGCGAGCGATCTGGCGAAAGTTGTTCTTGCGCACGTCGATGATTCGCGTGCCCTTGAGCTCGGCGGCGGCCGACAGCTCGGGATCATCGCTCAAGAAGTCGTGCAGGCCGCTGAGGATGTCCATGCCCCGACCGATGGCTTCCTTGATGACGGCTCGCCACGCATCGGGAATGCGTCCGCCCGGCGGTGCGATGCCCATGACGAGCGTGTTGGCACCGGGAGCTTCATCGAGGCGGCCAATGATCGGCGTATCGCCGCCCGTTTGCAGGAACTCGCGAGCCAATCGCCCGGCGTTGTCGGGATCGAACACGGCGACGCACTCATTGGGACAATACCGCAGCAGGCCGGCGGCTGTCTTGGCAGTGCGTGGATTGGAATAACCCCAAGTCAGCAGAACCATCTTGCGCGTCATGGCTGTTGTCCCTTCAAGGTGTTGTTCTTTTTTCACCGCGTCTGGTGTGGCACTGGCTCTGCCAGTGCTCTTATTTCGGAGTTTACAGCTTTGGATAACGGTCTGGTTTCAAATGCCCAACAGCTTAGTAGTAGGATGAGCATCGTACTCGAGCATTCACCAGTGGTCAGTTGTACTCAGCGCCTGCCTTGGTACTTCGAAGTTAAGAGCACTGGCATAGCCAGTGCCACACTAGACGCGGTGAAATAATCTATGC
>JBQCEI010000285.1:0-3810 GCA_051960375.1 Aureliella sp.
AAGATACGCCGCCAGCCCGTAATCGACTCCTGAAATGCCGACTGTGAAGGGGGAGCCGTCAAGGTTCGGAGGCATCAGGCAGGCGAGCAACATCGGCAGAGCGGCTAGCATCAGAATCATCAGCGCATACCGCGGTGTGCCGGCCAGTCGCTCGGCGATCCGCCCGAGAACCACCAGCCCGACCATGTTCATCGCCAAGTGGATCGGTGAGCCGTGCAGGAAGACCGGCGTGATGGCCCGCCAGACCTCACCTTGCTTGAGGCTAGCCGCCGGATCGTGTCCGCTTTGCTCGTAGTCGCGCGCGGAAACGAAGCTGAGTTGATCGAGGACGGTTTGGCCAAATCGAAAGCGTGGACTCGGATTGGCAAAGTTCGACATCAGCGACACTGCAATGCAGAGAATCAGCAGCGTCAGCGTCAGCGGCGGGATGCGGCCGCTGCTGAGGTTGCTCGTGGCGCTCGGGCCGCGATAGGTGACCGGGCGGAGATTTTTGGCTGCCTGCCGCGAAGCCTCTTGCTTCTGCTTGATGATTTGGCGAGCTTGATCGACCGCGGCCGCGTACTTCGGGTCTTGCGGATTGGCTAAGAATTGCTCGAGCTCGGCGCGGGCTCGGCCGAGCGCATCTTCATCGCGAATCCAGACGTCCCAGAACTGAGCGTTCTCGGAAGCTCCTTCAATGTGCGTCGCGATCGACTGCGTGAGTAGGTAAGCGACGAACGCTTCGGCTCGTTGCTTGCCCTCGATCTGTGCCAGATGTCGCATGCCGGCCCCTAGACCGTATCGGAGTCGAGGAATTGGAAATGCCGTGCGGCTTGCAGCTCCAGTTCGCGCTGCACCGCTTCGACCTCGTCGTAATAGTCGCGTCGCTGCAGCCACTGTGCCGCCGCTTCGTCGAGCAAAACGATTACGTCGGGATGGAGCTGAAGAGCCGAGGCGGTGATCTGTGAGGTCACCGGGCCTTCGATGAACGAACGCACCGCATCGGCTTTGGACTGGCCGGTCGCTAGCAGCAAGATCTGGCGAGCTTCGAGAATCGTGCCGACGCCCATGCTGATCGCCAGCTTGGGGACCTGGTCGAGCGAATCGAAGAATCGCGAATTGTCGCGGCGCGTCTGTTCGGTGAGCGCCTTGAGCCGCGTGCGGCTGGCCAGCGACGAGCCCGGTTCGTTGAACGCGATGTGCCCGTCGGTGCCGATCCCGAGCAGTTGCAGATCGATTCCGCCCGCTTCGGCGATTGCCTGCTCGTACTGCTGACCGTAGGTGCGGTAGTCCCCAGCCTGTCCGTCGGGCACATGGCAGCGAGCCGGATCGACGTCGATCTGCTCGAACAGCTGGCTGTGCATGAAATAGTGATAAGACTGCGGATGGCTCGGCGCCAGGCCGACGTACTCATCGAGGTTGAAGGTCTTCACCTGCGCGAAGCTGACTTGGCCTGCCTGATAGAGCTCGATTAGTCGCTGATAAGTCGCCAGCGGCGTGCTGCCGGTCGCCAGGCCGAGTACCGCAGCGGGCTTTTGCTGGACGACGTTGGCCACGATCTCGGCCGCACGCTTGCTCACTTCCTCTGCGTTTTTGAGAATCACAACCCGCATGCGGGACAAGCTTTCAATAGCAATGAAAATCGACCAGAAACACCCCGGGGCCGCAGCCCAGAGAATCGCAAGGGGCGGGCGCTGACAATCTGGGCGACTATAAGGCAAACGGGGGCTTTGGGCAAGCGACCGCTAGCCTCCGAGCTCTCCGCGTTCTCCGCGATTCAATGCAGCTTTTACCGCGGAGAGCGCGGAGCGCGCGGATCAGAAACCCAGCGAGCGCAGCACGCCGAAATCAGCCGTCGGGCGTTAGCCCGCGGTTTGCGGGAAGAAACCGGACGCTAACGCGTGCCGGCTGATGAATCAACGGGCTGCTACCGCTAGGACCTGCCTTACCGGCCGATCGTCGGCGGGTTGTTCAGCAGGAAGTCGCGCGGGCCGCGGGTTGTGTAGTACGGATAAGCGACTTGAGCGGTCGCCGGGCCCGAGGGTCCAACCTGGCCGCCGGGACCACCTTGGCGGTACTCGCTGTGCGAAAGGTACTGCTGATAGTCGGTACCGCCGCGCTGCCAGCCGATGCGGCAAGGACGACAGCCAATCGGCCCATTGCAGTTGTTGCAATGATGCTGGTGCAAGCAGCCAGTGCTGGCCAGCAGGGAACTAATCAAACCTAGGAACATCACTGCGCGCTTCATCTGCGTCATCCTTTACGCAATCCCTCATGCGCTTGCGATTGGGCGCGTGAGTTGGGTCATATCGAGAGCTTCGAGCCGCGGGCGCGATGCGCTCCTGCCGCTCCTTGGGTGCGGGTGGCCTTCGCTGCTCATTGAATCGGAAGAACCAGCAAGCCCACTCCACCTACATCCCTATCTCACAGCAGAGCTGACCTAGTCTGCCCAGTTTGCCGCTGCCGTTGAGGTCCTCGACATAAGATGCAGGCAAGCCGAGCGCGGCCCTCGGGCGCGGACCAACTTCGGTACTGCGTCGAGGTTTAGCGCTCGGGCGACGGGCATTTTATTTAGTGCTTAGCGCGGATATACTGACGGCTGGATATCGACTTGGAAAAACACTCTGCAAAACCTCAAGGATTCTGTCGGATGGGTGGTGACCACTGGAAATCATTAGCAAACAAGCTCGGCGCCCCTGGCGTGGATGCGCCGACGGTGGAAACCGCTCCGGAAGCCGCCACTCGACCCGCTCCGCCAGCGCCTGAGAAACCGGTCGCGGTGCCTACCCCGGCAGCCCGCCGCCATGATACGACGCAAAGTTCCGAACGACCCGGAGTGCCCGAAGCGGCACCTTCGACTCCGCCTGTTCCGCCGCCTGCCGCCCGCATGCCTGAAAAAGCCCCCAAGCGCAAATCGTCTTGGGATACGCTGACCAGCTTCTTCGGAATCTCTTCAGCCCCCGAGGCTCCGGCTGAACCTTCCAGCGCCGCGCCGGCCGAGACCGATGCCTTGGAAGCCCCCAGCAGTCGCCGCAGCCCGTACGAATCCAGGTCGCGCGGTTACGAACCAAAGGCTCGCCCAGAACCGTCGCGGGCCGAACCGGCGCGCGGTCGAGATCGCGGGCATGAGCGGAGCCCAGAAGCTCGCGCTCAAGAGCCCGAGCCCAGCGCGCTGGATTCGCTTTTCGGCGAGGCTCCGCGTCAGCCCCTTTCATGGGAAAAGCCTGCTCCGCGCCGCCTGGTAGACGATGTCTCGGGTTGGGACGAGGAAGAGCGAGCGGAAATCTTTGAAGAGCCTGAGGTCGAAGAACCGGACGTCCCGCCGCTCCGCGGTGAGGAAGCGGAAGCTGAGTCGGAGGCTCCGCAGCGTCGCCGTCGCCGTCGCCGTCGTGGTTCGCGCCGCGATCGTGAAGAAGGCGCCGCGCCGCCGGCTGCTCGTGGCGAGGGCCGCCCAGTCGGCTCGCCCCGCGGCGAGCATGTCGAGCCCGAGGAGTGGGCCGATGAAGAGATGCTCGAACCGGTTGAATCGGCCGATCGCTGGGAGGAACCGGAGGCCTTAGAAAGTTCAGCCGAAGAGATCGAAGGCGGAGCGCCCGAACGCCGCTCCAGCCGCCGCCGTCGCCGCGGCCGCGGACGCGAGCGAGCCGAGGAAGGCGCTTCAGAAGCTCGCGTCGAACGCGAGCCGAGCGATGCCCGCGCTCCGCGCGAAGCTCGACCACCGCGTGAAGCACGTGCCCCGCGGCCAATCGAAGGCCGAGAACCTCGCGAAGTCCGCGAGCCGCGCGAACCGAGGCCGGCGCGTGAGCCACGTGTTTTCGAGGACGAAGGTCC
>JBQCEI010000286.1:0-3305 GCA_051960375.1 Aureliella sp.
GTTCATGAGCCCGGCCGCTCTCCGATGGCGGACTAAGTTGCAAAGGCTTGCCGCGGAGGTCCGATCGGCATTGGAACGCTTGTTAGGCCTTGTGGCGCTTCAAACTTCGAAGCAGAAGACACTGGCATAGCCAGTGCCACACCGAGAAATGCGCAACTTCAAAACGCGTAAGCGAGGGACGAACCCGCCATAGAGGCCGACAAGCCAATCGTCGATCAGCCACGGCAGAACATGTCTCCGCTCGTGCCCCTCACCCCGCGGTCCCCTCTCCTCGAAGCGCGGCGAGGGGGAGACAAGAAAAACGTAACGCTCCAGACAAGACGTCTCTGGTTGTGCGCCAGTCGGTGGGAGGCCGGAATCGCGAAAGTGACCCACAGCAATGCCGCGCCCCGCGGGTCGCTTGCGCGAAACTTGCGCTCATCACGGCCGCCCTTATTGCCGGCTGCCGGAAAATCGTCCAGCCGAACTGTGGCACATCAGGCCCATGATGTGCAGCACCTGCCACAGCGGTTCGCAGCGCTTTTCTTTCGCGCTGGCGGACTGATTTTGAAGATGAACGAACCGTCCCTCGCTTACTCAAAATGGCTGGGAGCAGGGCTCGAACCTGCGTCCATCCGGTCCAAGAGCCGGACGCTCTACCACTGAGCTATCCCAGCAAGTTGTTTCCCATTTTGGCCGATAGAGGTTTGCCTGAAAACACGCCCAGCGAACGGAGCAAAGCAGCCAGCTGCGGACTGCCTACTTCGACGCCATGCACCAATTCCGGCGTAGGCGCGTACCGAGCGACTTTGCGCTCCGGCGGCGGCGCAATCCAGCCGCTTTTGACCGGATCGACTCGCCATTTTTGGCAGACCTCAATCACTCGCTGCCTGGTGCAGCTTTGCCCGTTCAGCACTTCCCATGGCAAAGGAAGGTCGCACCAGGGACCGGTATCGGCGTGCAGATCGCCGCCCGACATTCGGTGCCAGGCCGCGACGTCAGCTGCCATCAGCCGGAGCACTTTGCCAGGACACATCGATTCAATCCATTCTTCCAGGCCGAGGCTAAAGAGCAGCGAGAACCAGCCTGACCTGAGTTTATTCCAGGCACCGGCCGTGATATTCCATGTCGACGAGTCATTGCCGCGGCGCACGACCATCGTTTCTCGGTTGATATTGCTTCTTTCCCAAACCCCGCGAAGCAGATCAGCGGCCGCATGTAGCAAGTCGAAGTACTCGCCCAGCAGTCGTCCGCGGTCGGCAGCCGAAACATGTTGCAGAACGTCGGCATCTGGCAACACGTGCGCGATGGCCAGCCAGTTGGTTGATTCGGAGGCCTGGCAACGTTTGAGCAGCAGGTCGCATATTTCATCAAACGGCCGGGCCTGCGACTGGTTGGTGAAAACGCTTCGAATGTTACACCGCGCGACGTAATAGGCGATGAAGCAGGCCGTATTGACGTCGGCGAAATCTTCCGGCGTCAAGCGGCTGGCCAGTCTACTTTTGCTGGCCAGCGTTAGGCTGCGCTTCAATTGCTCGCGGATAACGCGATTGCGTTTGCGCTCCATTCGGGCTGCCAAACGGAATCGCTTATTGTATTGCCGCTTGGAGTGTTCGATGCCTTTCTCTTTGCGTCCAGCTCGCGACAAGCGATCCTGCTTGAAGTCATTCCTGCCGAACGACTTGCCGATCTCTTGTTCGGCTCGTTGCAAGTACGCCGCCACCGCTTCCATATCGGAAGAATCGACGTCGGCCTCAGTAGCAAACAGACTGCGAGCTACGACGAGCTGCCTGGCCATATCGCTGGGACGTGCAAAATCAGCGCTCATGGAAGACCAAGTGCCGGCGCGAGAGGATGCGCGCGAAATGATTCTGCGCTCGGCGCGCGACAGCTCCGCCAGTTGCGCAACCATGTGCGCTACCTCTTCGGGTCGCTCGCGGCGGTCGAGTGTCTCATTGAGGCGCTGTAGTTGCGTCAGCATGAGGCTTGAGTCCTAGCTCCATGGTGAATTTGTAATTTCCTCGCAAGAGTTTCGATACCGAAGCGACCAGACAGGTTCGCGCTGAAAGCTTTGCATCAGCCAGCGTCCGATCCGCCAAACGGCGTGGGCTGCATCCGAGCCGGTCGTCGCCTCTGCGAGCGTATTGACAGCCGATCGCAGAGGCGGCACAGTCGGTCCGGGGTTTAGGTGTTGCGAGTCCGCACGACGCAAGTATGAGAGATGCTGTCGTGCCAACCGCGCTCGCCGAAGAAAGAGAAGGCCTCGAATGGGATCAGGCGGCAAGCCGAGCGACCGACGACCTGTGCGAAGGATAGCGGGTCACCCTCTTCATCGACAACTTTCGTCCCAATGAGGAACTTGCCCGGAGTACGTCCCCAGATGCCCTCGAAAAAGCAGTAATATGCCATGAAGATGGGAATGCCAACGATGAAGTCGGGCACCTTATCAAGCGCATCGATGGCCTCTTCTCCAAAGGCGAGGACAATGAACACTCCGACTGCAAAGGAGATCGCCAGATAGCAAAGGTAGTCGATAACAAAGGTGCCGAAACGCTGTCCCTTGCTCGCCAGAACCATGCCTCGGTTATTTGCCACAGTGGGCGCTTCGATCACCGGCGGCTGATACGGGTTTTCAACGGTCGCCATAAATGTCTTCCTATCTTGAGTTTTTCAATGCTCGTTAAGCAGCCTGACCGGCATGCATCAGCCGGGTGGAGCCGCCGTGACCATAAGTCGCTTGGCGCTCGCCCGTATCATAAAATCTGGACGCAGGAATTGAAACAGTGAGAGGCGGCTCTTTTGGTTTCGGTCTTCCGCTCAACGGCATCTTCTTCGCGGCTTTACGCCTTGGCGCGACAACGAAGTCTGGTTGGATCTTATGCGAAGACGCGAAGAGGCTAATAGGAGCAAAAATGGCCGCAAAGCAGTGCAGCAGAAATCTTCCCATGGTGAAAGCGGGCCAGATCCGAATCAGGAGCCTTACTTATCTTCGAGTAAGAGCTGAAATCGAAACACAGAGGCACAGAGAGCACGGAGTGGGAAGCAAGCAGAGGCTCTGTGTCCCCTGTGCCTCTGTGTTTCAATGCTTTTGACTCTCCCTAAAAATGCGCAGCAGCTGATCGCCTTCCGGCCAACCGACCTACCACCGAAGACTTCTGCAGATGTGCCAAAGCTGGCGATGACGTTTCCGGTTGGCCAGGGGGGACTGGATTCGCCGCGAGGAGCGCGTGAGCGTCGACCATGGTGCGGTACAATACGTGTGATTATGGGAGGGCGACGGCGGTTCCCGGGCGGGTTGGTGTCGATGCCGCCGACGGTGCTCGGCT
>JBQCEI010000287.1:0-6229 GCA_051960375.1 Aureliella sp.
CCCGGCGGACTTCCCCGCCCCATAGGGGGTGCCCCCCGAGGCCACCCCTCTCCACGCCACCGCCGGCCCCCATGCTGGGGTGGCGCCCCTCTAGTTTTTTTTGTGGGTGGCGGGGCTCCCCCCCCGGGGGGCCCCCCCCCCCGGCATGGGGCTGCCGTCCCTACCGGGACTGAAAACCAATTACCGCAAACGAACGTCAAAACTCATTAAGGTCGCAAGCCGTGAGCAATCTGGCCCCCGAGGATGCGTCGAGTCTCCGGCTGTAGCTTCAGCCAACCCGCCATGCGAGAATCATGCGAACGGGCATCGCCAGCCCTCGCCGCATTCCCGCTGACAATCCACTTCCGCCCCCCCTGTAAAATCCGCTCAAGGGTGATCATGTCGCGAATCCTTTTTACCCTTCTGATCCTAGGGGTGTTCCTCGGCGAAGATACCAGCCGAGTGCGAGCGGAGAACTGGCCGGCTTGGCGCGGGCCGCGCGGTGATGGGCATTCGAGCGAAAAGCAGCTGCCGACGCGCTGGGGGCCCGACGAAGGGATCGTCTGGAAAGTGCCGCTGGCTGGCCAAGGGCATGCTTCGCCGATCATCTGGCAAGAGCACGTGTTCGTCGTCGCTTGCTTGCCCGAATCGGGCGAGCGAATATTGACGGCGATCGATCGCCCATCGGGCAGAACGCTTTGGCAGCGCACCGTCGTCAAGTCGCCGCTGGAAACCAAACACAGCCTCAACAGCTACGCTTCGAGCACACCGGCGACCGACGGCGAGCTGGTGTATGTGACCTTTCTCGAGTCGAGCGACCGGAAGGTTCTGGCCACAAACGTTTCCGAGCCGCGCGATGTGACGCTCGGCGACATGGTGGTCGCGGCTTACGACTTCCAAGGCCAGCAGCGCTGGATCGCACGGCCGGGCCAGTTCATCAGCGTACACGGCTATTGCACCTGCCCGGTGCTATTTGAAAACCTGATCATCCTCAACGGCGATCACGATGGCGATTCGTATATCGTCGCCCTCGACAAGAATACCGGCCGGCAGGTCTGGAAAACGCCGCGCGTTCACAAGACGCGCAGCTATGTCACGCCGATCATCCGCGAGTTCGGCGGTCGCACGCAAATGATCCTCTCGGGCAGCAAGTCGGTCACCAGCTACGATCCGCGCACCGGTGAACTCATCTGGCACATGGACGGTCCGACCGAACAGTTCGTGGCTTCGATGGTCGACGACGGCCAGCGCGTGTTTCTTACCGCCGGTTTTCCCGATCGCCATATCCTGGCGATCGATCCGACCGGCACCGGCGATGTCACGAACACGCACATCGTGTGGCGATCGAAGCGCAACTGCGCTTATGTTCCTTCACCGATCATCGCAGGCAAGTACTTCTTGCTGACCAGCGACGATGGCATCGCCAGTTGCTACGACGCGGCCTCGGGTGAGCGGTTATGGGTTGAACGCTTCGGCGGCCATTACAGCACGTCGCCGATCACCGCGGACGGACTGGTCTATTTCACGGCCGATAGCGGCAACACCAAGATCGTGCGCCCAGGGCCCAAGCTCGACGTCGTCGCCGAGAATGAAATCGGCGAGGAGTGCTATGCTTCGGCTGCTGCCAGCCAACGGAACATCTATCTGCGCACGACGAAGCATCTCGTTCGCATCGGCAAGCCGTAGCGATCTTTTTAACGCAGAGGCGCAGAGGGCGGTCGCAGAGAGCGCTGAGAAGGCTCAGTGCACAAAAAAACGCGGCCGCCTTTTTGAGGCGACCGCGTCTTCAGTTTGCTCAATTGTTGGCAGGGGCTTAGCGACCAGCGCCGACCGCAGCTCCGATGGCCGCGCCTACGTTGGCTCCCTGGTTGCCGCCGACGGCTCCTCCGATCGCTGCGCCTACGTTGGCTCCTGCAGCTTGCGAAGCAGTTCCATACGGCGCATAGCCAGTCGTGTAGGGAGTGCCGTATCCAGTGCCGTATCCAGTGCCGTAGCCGTAATTGTTGTAGCCGTAGTTGCTATAGCCGCCGCCGTAGTAGTTGCCATAGCCCGGCGAATAATAAGTGTTGTAACCGGGCGAGTAGTAGCTGCTATAGCCTTGGGTGTAGCCCGAGCTGGGATACGAGTAGTACGAGCTATAACCTGGCGTCGAGTAATAGTACGAGCTATAGCCCGGAGTGCTGTAGTAATAGTTGCTCGACGGATAGCCGTAGTTGCTATAGCCATAGTTGCTATAGCCGTAGTTGCTGAAGTTGCGAGCCAAGCGACGCCACTGCGCCGAGGCATCGTCGTTGACAGCGAACATCGTGGTCGCGCATGCCAACATCAAGGCCGCGCCTTTAAGAACGTTACGGATCATGATTGTCTCCTCGCTTGAGTGATTTGGTTTTAGCGCGTGTTGAAACAGCGCGATACATACGCGTACAAAGGTTGACTATTGCAAGGCTTGTGCCGTTCGAGGCGCTCTGCGACGGCGAGGCAAGAGAGGCGTTTGCGCAAAGCCTTTGGTGTTGGCAACGCCCTCGACCTGGCGGTTTTTTAAAGTTTTCGTCATCCTGAGTTGCCGAGCTATCGCCATGTTCGCCAAGGCAATGGCCGCTCACAGCGCAACCGGGTCACACAGGTGCGCTCTCTGCGTCCCCCGCGCTCCGCACCTCTGCGTCTCTGCGTTAAAATAAATAGCAGCACGGAATACCAGGGAGCACAGATATCGTTTTAGTAGACAAGCACTTCGAGCAGCTGCGGCAGTGGCTGGAGTTGGAAACGGAAGCCGAGCGGGCTCGCATGGCCGAGCGCCGGCTGTCGCGCTCGCGAGCCGACGCCGAAAAGCGAGGCGAAACGCTGCTCGATCTCGTGATCGCCGATCACAGCCCGGGACTCGGCGGGCGGATTTTGCTGACGCTCGTCAAACGCAATCGCACTCAGAGTTTGCCCTGGAACCGATTCCGCGTCGGCTCGCCAGTTCTCATCTCGCCCGATCACGCCGATAGCGGCGAATCGAGTTTCGGCGTGGTCAGTCGCCGCAACCAGCATTCGGTCGAAGTCGCCCTGGAGGATTGGCCCGCTGGAGATCGCTTTCGGTTGGACCTCTCGGCCGACGAAGTCACGCGTGCGCGGCAGATCATGGCGATGAACGCAGCCCTGATCGCTCGCGGCCGCTTTGCTCAGCTCCGCGATGTGTTGCTCTGCGAGCGCGAGCCGCGCTTCGACGCCCTGCCGGCTGTCGAATTCGCAGCCGGACTCAATGCGACTCAGCAAGCTGCCGTGCAGTTCGCCCTCTCGGCGCACGATATCGCGATCATCCACGGTCCTCCCGGCACCGGCAAGACGACGACGGTTGTCGAACTGGCGCGGCAAGCGGCAATGCGCGGGCAGAAGGTGCTGGCCTGCGCGCCGAGCAACACGGCGGTTGATAATCTGCTCGAGCGGCTGGCCTTTTTCGACTTGCGCGTCGTGCGGATCGGCCATCCGGCTCGCGTTCAAGAAGCTCTTCAGTCGCATACGCTCGATGCGCTCGTCGAGCGCGATCCCGACATGGAGCTAGTCCGTGACATGCATCGTCAAGCCGAGCAACTCGCCCGCCAAGCCAGCCGCTATACTCGCGCTCGGCCCGCGCCGGGTGCGCGTCAGGCGATGCGGCAAGAGACCCGCATGCTCCGCGACGATGCGCGGCGACTGGAAAAGCAGATCGTCGCCGGCTATCTCGACAAGGCCGATATCATCTGCGCTACGACGACGCTCGACCCCGAAGTGCTCGGCGACCGACACTTCGACTTGACGATCATCGATGAAGCGTGCCAGAGCACCGAACCGGGATGCTGGCCAGTGGTCGGCCGCACCGATCGCTTGGTGCTCGCGGGCGATCACTGCCAGCTCCCGCCGACGGTTCTCTCAACCGAGGCCGCCGAGCAAGGCTTCGCCGTCAGTTTGATGGAGCGGCTGGTCAAACATTATGGCGAGCAGGTCACGCGGCAGTTGGAAGTCCAGTACCGCATGCATGCGCACATCATGCAGTTCTCTTCCAACATGTTTTACCGCGACACGCTGGTCGCCGATCCGAGCGTCGCTGCGCATCTGCTGTGCGACTTGCCGCACGTGGCGGTCAATGAACTGACCGATTCCGCGCTGATGTTCGTCGACACCGCGGGAGCGAGCTGGGACGAGGAACTGGAACCCGACGGCGAGAGCCGGCTCAATCGGCTCGAAGGACAGCTGGTCTTGAAGCTGGCCGAGACGTTGTGTGCGGCAGGTCTGGAGCCAAGCGAGATCGCGATCATCGCTCCTTACGCTGCTCAGGTGCGTTGGCTCCGCGATCATTGCTCGCGGGGCGACATCGAGATCGATACGGTCGACGGTTTTCAGGGGCGTGAAAAAGAAGCGGTGCTCATTTCGCTGGTGCGATCCAACTCGACCGGCGAGATCGGCTTTCTGGGCGATACCCGGCGCATGAACGTCGCCCTCACCCGCGCCCGTCGCAAACTGATCGTGATCGGCGACAGCGCCACCCTCGGCGGCCATCCGTTCTACGACCGCATGCTGGAATACTTCGAACAACACGGCGCTTATCACACCGTGTGGGAAGAAGGACTCACGGAGTGAAGACGCCCCTGCGCTTCTCCGCGCTCTCCGCGCTCTCCGCGTCTCCGCGGTAAAACCTCTATCGCTGGGCCAGCTGCGAAGTGAACCGCTGCCCTCGGCGACTGGCAGCCGACTCGCAGGAGCGATGCCACAGTTCGGCGATCGCGCTAAACAAGCTCACGCGCTCGGTCTGGTGATAGATCGAATCGGCCGGCAAACCGGCTCGCAAGCGCCGATGCGCTTCGGCCAAGTCGTGGTACGGAAGGCTTGGGAAGAGATGGTGCAGCGCGTGGTAACGCGTGCCAATCGGTCCCCACAGCTCGGTGATCCAAGGGCGATGCGGATAGTTGAGCGTATCGAGCAATTGTTCTTCAAACGACAGCTCGTTGCCATCTCCGACCCAGCGATGCGCGCCGAGCGTGCGGATGTTGTTGATCAAGATCAAGACGACGCTCAGCGCATAAGCGTGCAGCCAGAACGGATCGAACAGCGTCCCTTCAAACACCGGACCCCGGATCACCAGGTAAACGCACCACAGAAAGCAAGCTGCTTCTTGGATCAGCATGACGCGGCGGGCTTTCGGCCCGAAATCACCGCGCATGTAAAAGATGTCGACGACCAAAGTACTCGCATGCCGCTCGACCTTTTCACGAACCGCCGGCCAGACCCAAGCGATCGGGCTGAGAACCAGGAAGCGGAAGAAGGCCAGCGGCGGCACGATGAAAGCGGCCAAGACAAAAGCGATGATGTAGATCGGATGGTTGCGGCTCAGCTCGAGGTACTCGCCGTCGTGATCGGTGCCGTAGCTTTTGCGGCGATGATGGTCGACGTGCGGATAGTACATGAACGACGGCACTAAGCACGGAATGCCGCAGAGGATGTTCCACGCGATGCGAAACCCTTTGAAGCCGTCGGCCCGCAGGTGCACCAATTCATGGATGAACATGACTGCCCGCATGTAGAGTACTGCAGCGACGACGAACATCGCGATGCGCACAGCCCAAAACGCACCACCCGACAGATGCAGCCAATCGTCGGCTCGAATCTCCGCGATCAGCAGCGCATGGGCGGGGAGAATAGTCAGCAGGAAATCGGTCCAGTAGATCCGCGGATTGGCTCTTCCGAGATCCTTGATCAGCGATTTGGCTTCTTTGATCGAAAACCGCGATGGTGCGTTGATAACGTCCATAGCCCTGTGCACCTTCTCCCGAGGCATGTCGTGAAATAAATCTTTTTACAATCGATCAACGGGCAGACAACTCAGGAAGCCGCTGAGGTGTATGTCGACCAAAATCTCCGCGCGCTTGAGTTCTCGGCAAAATTCGCGCCACCGCTCCGCCCGCTAAGGTCCCTCTTTCATCATACGCCACAGGCCGCCCCGAGGCTCGCTAGCAAACTGATTCATTTTCAGTCGCGCAGCGACGCCACGCATTAGCCTGGGACGCCAAAGCGCATTTCATGTAACCCGACGCGTAAGCGAGGGACGCACCTGCCACAGAGTCCAACAATCCATGGTTGGTTGCAAAGGTCGAACGTATCTCCGCTCCAGCCCCTCACCCCCCGGCCCCCTCTCCCCGAAGCGGGGCGAGGGGGAGTGAAGAAACGAGTTGCGCTCGCGTTATAGACCTCTTCTCTCCCCTGGCCCTGCTTCGGGGAGAGGGGTCGGGGGTGA
>JBQCEI010000288.1:0-2425 GCA_051960375.1 Aureliella sp.
GCCGACACGTCGTCCGCGGCGCTGGTCAGTTGGCTAGCCGCGTCGTACGTGTAGTTCATCTGCTTGATCGGCTGGTTCGCTGTGCTCATCCACTGCTCCTGCTGCAGCCGATCCAGCGCGTCGTACACGAACACGCGCCGATGTCCGTTGCGATCGACGCTGGCCGTGCGATTGCCGACTGCGTCGTACTCGTACGTCCGCGCCGCTCCGAGCTGATTGGTCTCGGCCGTTACGCGGTTGAGCGCGTCATAGGTAAAATTGGTCTTGTTTCCCAGCGGATTGGCTACCTGCGTGAGGTTATGCGCCGCGTCATAAGTGAACGAGGTCAGCCCCCCGTCCGCATCGGTGGTCGACGCGCGGCGATCCATCGCATCGTAGGCGAACTGGGTGACGTGATTCAGCGGATCGGTGACCTGCAGCAAGTTGCCGACCGCGTCGTGCGTGTACTGCGTCGTCTGCCCGAGCGCATCGGTCTGCGAAACCATTCGGTCCAGTTTGTCGTAAGCGTAGGTGCTCGTGCGCTGCAACTGGTCGGTTTGCGAGACCAAGTTCCCCATGGCATCGAAGACCGAAGTGACCTTGCCGCCCAGCGCGTCGGTCTTCGAAACGGGGCGATTGAGTGCGTCATAAGTAAAACTCGTCACCTGATCGAGCGCATCTTTGGTCGACAGCACGTTGCTCGCCGCATCGTACTGAGCGCTCCTGGAATGTCCGAGTGCGTCGGTCAGCCGCGTCGGGCGGTTCAGCGAGTCATACTCGATCTGCACGGTGCGGCCCAGTTGGTCGGTCGCGGTCAGCAGGTTGCCTCGAGCGTCATAGGTATACGTTTTGACGCCGCCCAGCGGATCGGTTTGCTTGACCAGTTGATTGATCGCGTCGTATTCGTACTGCGTCTTCCGGCCGAGCGCATCGGTGGCCGCTACCAGATTGCCTTCGGGATCGTACTGGACTTTCGTGACATCGCCCAGCGCGTCGGTCGTCTCGGTCAAGCGGTCGAGCCCATCGTAGGTGTAGCGCGTCACGCGTCCAAGTTCGTCTGTAGTCGACACCACGTTGCCCTCTGCATCGTAGGCCGTCGCAACCACGCCTCCGATCGCATTGGTGATGCTCGTGCGCCGGCTCAGAGCATCGTAGGCGAATTGCGTCGTCCGCCCGAGCTTGTCGGTCGCGCTAGTGATGTTGCTGGCCGCGTCGTAAACCAAGCTGTTGTGCTGATCGAGCGGATCGATCGTCTCGGTGAGCCGGTCGAGCGCGTCGTAGTTGAACTGCGTCGTGCGACCTAACCGGTCGACCACGGAGGTGAGATTGCCGATGGCGTCATACGTGTAGTTCGTGGCGGCGCCGCTCGCGTCGACCGTCTTCGTGACCCGCCCCAGAGCGTCGTAGGTATTGGTCGTCGCATGGCCGAGCGGATCCGTTTCCGAAAGAAGGTTACCGACCGCATCGTACTGATGCGTGACGACTCCTCCAGCAGCATCCGTTTCGCGGACCAGTCGATTGCGGGCGTCGTACTCGAGCTGCTTGACCAATCCCACATCGTCGGTGATCGAAGTGACGTTGCCCGCCTTATCGTAGGCGTACTCGGTGGCGTTTCCGAGCGGATCAACCATGCCGATCTGACGGCCGACTTCATCGTAGGTGAATGTCGTCTTATCGCCGTTGCGATCGGTCTGAGCGATGAGGTTGTCGGTCGGATCGTACTCGTAGAGCGTGTGCTGCCCGAGCGCGTCGATCGTTTCTGTCGGGCGATTGCGAGCATCGTAGAGCGTTTGCGTTTGGTGGCCCAGGCGATCGGTGACCGAGACTTGGTTGTCGTCCACGTCATAGGCGAACTGCGTAATTCCTCCTGCGGCATCGATTTGGCGAATCTTGCGATTGCGGCTGTCGTACTCGTATCGCTCGGTGGAGTTCCTCTCGTCGGTCAGCGATGCCAGGTTGCCTGCTGCATCGTAGGTCCGAGTTTTCACGGCGTTGTTCGGCTCGATCGTTTTGACGAGCCGATCGCGAACATCGTATTGATATTGCCAAAGGTGGTTGCGAGCGTCGGTGATGCCTGTTTGGTTGCCGCGCGCATCGTAGGCGTACTGCGTAACGGGTGCGGTGAGTGGACCGCCGCCGTCGGGATCGGGCTCGGTCGTTTTGATCAGGCGATTCATCGCATCGTACTGGTACTCGGTGCGATGCCCGTTTTCGTCGACCATTGCGGTGACATTGCCGGCCAGGTCGTACTCGTAAAGTTTCACAGCCTGATCGGGAGTGCCGACCGCAGTGGTCTCCTTGATGATGCGGTCGAGCGCATCGTAGTCATAGTCGACGACCAGGCCGCGGGGATCGGTGATCGTATCGACCAGCCCGTGAGGGGTGTAGGTATACGTAGTCACCAGATCGTCGCCGCCCCCCACCGCGCCGATGACTTGGGTCGTCG
>JBQCEI010000289.1:0-3140 GCA_051960375.1 Aureliella sp.
ATTTAGCCCGACTTCATCATGTTGCTGGTCGGCGACCAGTTTGATCAGCTCGGGCACGACGTCGCTCTGGCCGCGCTCGACCAGGAGCCGCTGCGCATGGCGCCGCCACAGCCGATTCGTGTTCTTCAGCGCTGCGACCAATCCCTTCGGATCGCTGGCCGAAAGCTTCGGCGGCTGCGTCGATTCGAGATGCGGCGCATCGTAGACGACGCGGTAGATGCGGCCGTGCGTCTTGTCGCGAAGATCCGATTCGTACGCGTTGCCTTTGCCCGTTTCAAAACCTTGAGGCGTCGGATTGTGCTGCACGATGTAGTTGTACCAGTCGATCACCCACACTTGGCCATCGGGTCCGACTTCAGCCATCGTCGGGGCGGACCATTCATCGTCGCTGGCCAGCAGATTGAAAGGACTGGTATCGCTGAACGATGCTCCCTTGGGCGAGAGCACGAACGTGCCGACCAGGTGGCCGGTCGGTCCGCACACGAAGGCCACGCGATTCCACCAAGCCTGCGGATAAACGCGAGCCGTGTACAGCGCATGCCCAGCGCCAGCCGTGTAGCCGCCGTGATGATCGACTTGACGAACCTTGTCGGTGATCGGGCGGAAGAGGTGCGTGTCGAAGATCGCATCGGCCATCAAGTTGGGCGTCCAGCCTTTGACGCGCTCGTAGTAGCGGTTGGGGATCGGCACAAAGAAGCTCGGGGCACGGTTGGCCGTCGAGGCGAAGATGAGACCTTCCTCCGAAATGCCCAGGCCCCAACTGTTGTTGGTCGTCGAGCGCACGAATTCGACATCGGTCACCTCGGGCTTGTCACCTTTGACCGTGAAGTTGAATGGTCCTTGGCGGAAGCCGGGATGGCGGCCGCGGGCGAACTCGGGATGCGAATCGTTGTAGCCTTGCATGGCCCAGTAACGGTTATCGAGCCCGTACTGAAAATTGCTCACGCCGCCGTGCGTATCGCCCATCGCCCAGCCGGTGATCAGCGTCGTGCGATCGTCGGCCTTGTCGTCGCCGTCGGTATCGCGCAGAAAGAGAGTCTCGATGCCGGCCTGCACGATAACGCCGTCGCGATAGAACTCGAGCGACGATGGAATGCTGAGCCCCTCGGCGAAGACGGTGAACTTGTCAGCTTTGCCGTCGCCATTGGTGTCTTCGCAGATGCGGATGCGATCGCGTCCGTCGGCATCCTTCAGTTCATTGGGATAGTCGACCGTCTCGCAAACCCACAAGCGGCCGCGATGATCCCAGTTCATGGCGATCGGCTTGCCCTGAAGCTCGGGCTCAGAGACGAACAGTTCGAGGTGAAAGCGTTGCGGAGTGACGAAATGCTTGATCGACTCAGCCGGCGCGAGCGGCTTTTGCATCTTCGAAAGATTTTCACCCCGCGTTCCCCACTGATTGCTCGGCACGTAGTTGGGAATCTTCGGTCCGACGTCTTCGTACTCGAAAGGAGCCACGTCGGTGCGCATCGCCGTCATCGGCGGGATCGGAAAGAGGCTCGCATCCTGGAACGGCGGCACGATCGAGGGATCGCGATTGCAAGCCCAGCGAATGCCGCGTTCGACCAGGTTCTGAAAGCCAGGATTTCCCCAAGTCCGCTCGTCGTGACCCCAAGCCGTATAGAACACGCGGCCTTGGCCTTGCGTGCGCACCCAAGTCCACGGCTCGGCTTCGCGTCCTTCGGCCTGGCCGCCTTGGCGCCTGACCTCGAGCACCGTGCGATTGCGTTCGTTGTGCTTGGTGTGAATGTAAGTTTCATCCCAGCTCTTGAACCCGCCGAAGCCTTCCATGATCGGATGGTGCGGCTGGACGATCTCGGTCGAGAACACTTCGCCGCCATGCTTGCTGAATTGAGCCCCGACCAGATCGACATAGGCGGGCGAATTCAAGAAGCAGTACGAAGCGCAGTGCAGCGGGATGAAACCGCCGCCGCCGGCAACATACTCGAGCAGCGCCGATTCTTGCTCGCGCGAGATCTCGGTCGTATTGGCGAAGATGATCAGGCCGTCGTACTTGCGCAGGTTATCGAGCGCGAGTTCCTGCATGTCTTCGGTGTAGCGTATCTGGATGCCGCGCTCGGCCATGACGGGAATCAGCTGAGCGGCGCGATCGGCCGGGCGATGGTGCCCTTGGTCACCGAGGAACAGCAGCTTCAGCGGCTTTTCGTCAGCAGCTCGCGACGAGCTGGAAAAGCCCAGCACCGCAGCCAGGGATACGATTGCCAATGCGCAAAGACGAGAGAGCATGGACCTACTCCGATTCAACTTTTACCAGTTGCGAGAGACTTGAGCGGCTAAAGAAGAGCCCCGCTTGGGGGATAGCATAAAGTAGTTGAAACGCCGCCGCGCGTTTTTTCAAGTGGGAGCATTCTACCCAAACTGCGCAAAGGATGGCATCGGGCGAACGCATTTGCCTCCGGGTGGCACTGGCTATGCCAGTGGCTCTTCTTTCGAAGTTGGTCGCGTTCAGGGCCCCAAAGCTTCTAATGGCGAACGATCTCGCAACAGTTCTGAGCCGAAGTTGTTTTGGCACTGGAACGATTTACCGGGCCTCCTGACTCTTCAACTTCGAAGCAGAAGACACTGGCCTAGCCAGTGCCGCACTCAAGCCGTGAGCAGCGAGAATCTCGCAAAGCGGCGACATTAATACCGCGACCACTGCGTGTAGGCCCGCGAGACGCCGAAGCTGCGTTTCCACTGAGGCGTCGGCTTGGAGCCGAACCAGCCATAGGGATAGGCTTGCTTGGGCGGCAGCGGCTCGACCGGCGCGACGGCCGGCTGCGAGAGCACGCGCACCGGAACGCTGCCGACTGGCGCAGGGGTATGCCACGGGAAGGCAGGCGAACCGGCCAGGCAGGCCGGCGCCGGCAAACTTGCGACCACGGCCAGAGACGCGCCGAGCAGCCAACGGCCAATGAGAGAAGAATGCATTAGCGTGCTTTCGGCTTTTTGAGGGAGTCGGCGTCTCTGCGTCCTCCGCGTCTCCGCGGTAAAAAATGGGCGCTCGGGACTTATTGATACCGTGTAAATTTTGCCCCTTGTCCAGCGGCGGACCGGCGCGAGCCCCTTAAAATAAAGTGATTTTTGCGATTGAAAGTTCCCTTGCCGCGGATGTAGCGAAAATGCAAGCTCCAATACTG
>JBQCEI010000290.1:0-3874 GCA_051960375.1 Aureliella sp.
CGAGAAGATTTTCATTGGGCGACCGCAAAACATTTCTTCGCTCCCCCTCGCCCCGCTTCGGGGAGAGGGGGCCGGGGGGTGAGGGGCAGGAGCGGAGACATGTTCAGCCTTGGCAGACCAAGAATGGTTTGTCGGGGCCCTGTGGCAGGTTCGTCCCTCGCTTACGCGTCGGGTTACAAAAGAGCAGGTGCGTCCCTCGCTTACGCGTCGGGTTCCAAAAGAGCAGCGGACGCAGCTTGGACCGGTCGTGATACAATGCACGGCTCTTTTTTCTTGCAACTTGATCAAAGGAAAATAGGCGATGGTTCGGCTCGGTATCGCCCTGGTTGTGGCTGTCATCATTGGAATCGCTGGAGGCATCCTTCAGTTCCGAGCCGGCTATAGCGGTGTGGACGAACGTCTGGCTAGTTTCCGAGCGACCTCGAGCGCGTCGGCAGGCGGCGAAGCGGCACGGGCCGACCAAGCCGAAAGCGAGACGCCCGAGCCGCGGGCTGAAGTTGTCGGCGGCACGATCTACGACTTCGGGACGATGCAACAAGGCAGCTCCAAGTCGCATACGTTTGTCTTTCGAAACATCGGCACAGCGCCGCTGGATTTGAAAGTCGGCGCGACCAGTTGCCGATGCACGATCGGCTCGCTGGCCGACTCGAGCCTCAAGCCGGGCGAGCAGACGGAGGTGACGCTCGAGTGGAAAGCCACGGGCGTGCTCGATAAGTTCGGCCAAACGGCCACCATCGTCACCAACGATCCACAGCATCACGAGATATTGCTGTCGGTCAAAGGAACCGTTGCTCGTACGATCCTGGTCGAGCCGCCGGGGATCAACTTGGGCGAACTTTCCGTCAGCAGCCCGATCGAGCAAACCGCGTATGTGTTCGCCTACACCGGCGAGCCGCTGGAGATCAGCGACGCCGCTTGGGCCGATCCCGATTCGGCCGACAAGGTGCACGTCAAAGTAACGCCCATGCCGGTCGACAAGAAGCGTTTTCCGGATCACCAGGGAGCTTCGGGAGCGGCGCAGATCGATCTGCAAATCGAGCCGGGGCTGCCGATGGGACCGCTCGATACGCGCATCACTATGCACACCAACGTCAAAAATGTGTCGACGATCGACTTGCCGGTCATCGGTAAGGTGGTCGGTGATCTTCAAATGATCGGCGGACCTTCCTATGATGCGACCAACAGCATCTTGAATCTGGGCAAGGTGGACCGCCACGAGGGGACGACCGCACGCTTGCATTTGTCGGTGCAGGGCCCCGAGCGGCAGTCGATCAAGCTCGAAGTAGGCGAGGTAGTCCCGAAGGATTCTCTGATTGTGACGATTGGGGAGCCGAAAGAACAAAGCAGTCGCGTACTTTATCCGATAATTTGTACAGTTCCGAAGGATGCTCCAGCGGCATCCTATCCGGGCACCAATCCGAAGAACTTTGGCAAGGTCGTCATCAAGACCAGCCATCCCAATATTCCCGAATTCCGCTTGTTTGTGCGGTTGAACGTTGAATGACCCGTTGTGGTCGCCGCAGCGATGGTAGGTGCGGGGCAAGCATTGCCCTGCCTGCGCCAATCGCCTGCGGAGCGGTACGTATTTGATTTTGAAGTCGACAGACGGCGCATCAGCCAGGGAGGATCTGTCCATGTTCCGTTTGTCTTCACGGATTCGCGCAAGCCAGTGGTGCGCGTGGGCGGGCTGGCTGGCCGTCGGCGGGCTCGCAGCCTCCGTGGGCTGCTCCCCGGCTGAAAACGATCACCAAAAGCAAGCCGCTCAAGACCGCCAAGCGGCGCAGTCGGCGCCTTCCAACGGCAAGCTCGCCGACGGCGAGCCAGCAGACGACAAACTCGCAGACGAAGCAAGCGCTCGCGATCAAGCCGCAGGCAGCTCCAAACCCAGCGGCAACATTCCGGTCAACGAAGAGGGCTACGTCACCTTCGGGCAATCGGTTGAGCGATCGAGCGAGAGTTCGAGCGAACAGCCCGACCGCAAGCTTGAAGAAACCCGGAAGCGCAACGCAAGCGGCAAGGCGGTAGAAGGCGCCGCTGAGCAAACCGCCGAGCAGGTTCCTGCGCGGCGGCCGTCCAGCGCCAGCCTTCGCCCGGCCGAAGAACTCATGCTGTCGAGCGAGCCCACACCTGCGGAGCCGGAAAAATCACCGCGGAGAGCAAACACGCCGACTCCGGCAAGCTCGCCTGCGGACGAGACTGCCCAGTCGCCTTCGTCGGTGAAAGCCCAAACCGTCTCGACTGAAGCGCAGCATTCGCCCGAATCGGGCCTGGCCACGTATGACGAGCGTCATCAGAAGATCGCCGAAGGCTGGCCCAAGCCGCAAGCGGTTCTCTTCTTGACCGGCCAGCAACACGGATACATCGAGCCGTGCGGTTGCACCGGACTGGAAAATCAAAAGGGCGGCCTCAACCGTCGCGACACGTTGCTCAAGCAACTCGAGGGGCGCGGCTGGGATGTCGTGCCGATGGATGTCGGCAACTTCGAACGCCGCGTCGGGCGACAAGCTGAGATTAAATTCCAGACCACCGTCGAAGCGCTCAAGGACATGCACTATCGCGCCGCGACGCTCGGCGTGGATGACTTAAAACTCTCGAGCACGCACTTGCTCTCGCTGACGGCGACCGAAGGCAAAACCGAAACGCCTTTCATTTCCGCCAACGCGTACATCCTCGTCGAAGAGTACATGCCCAAGTCGAAGATCATCCAGGCGGGTGGCCGAAAGATCGGCGTGACGGCGGTGCTCGGAGATAGCTTTCGCGAGGACCTGAAGGCCAGCGACGACGTGATGACTTCGCCGGCTGCCGAGTCGCTCAAGCCAGTCGTTAAAGAACTGAAGAAAGCCGGCTGCGATTATTTGGTGCTGCTCGCTCACACCACGCTGCAAGAATCGCAACAGCTCGCCAAAGAGGTTCCCGGTTTCGATCTGGTTGTCACCGCCGGCGGCTTCCCCGAACCTCCTTACGAGCTCGAACCGGTCGAGGGAAGCGATGCCAAGATCGCCCAAGTCGGCGCCAAAGGGATGTATACCGTGCTCATCGGCCTGTATCCCGATTCCGACCAGCCGGTCCGCTACCAGCGTGTGGCTCTCAGTTCGCAGTTCGCCGATTCACCACGCATGCTCGAACGGTTTGCCAACTATCAAAAGCAATTGGAGAACCTCGGGTTTGAAGGGCTGGGCTTGCGAGCCGCCACGCATCCAAGCGGCCGCGAGTTTGTCGGTAGCGAAAAGTGTGGCGAGTGCCATACGAAAGCATTCGAGGTCTGGAAGGGAAGCAAACACTTCGCCGCGACCGAGTCGCTGGTCAAACCGCCGAACGATCGCAGCATGATTCCGCGGCACCACGATCCGGAATGTCTCAGTTGCCACGTGACGGGCTGGAATCCGCAGAACTACTATCCCTACGCGACCGGTTACGTGTCGCTTGAGAAGACGCCGATGCTGACCGGCAGCGGCTGCGAGAATTGCCACGGACCGGGCTCGGCCCACGTGGCTGCCGAGTCAGGGGATGTCGAGGCGGATGATACGCTGCTGTCGCAACTGCGCGAGCAAATGCGACTGCCACTGGCCGAGGCGCAGGCCAAGTGCACCGAGTGCCACGATCAAGACAACAGCCCCGACTTCCAGCACGAAGGGGCCTTCGAAAAATACTGGGCCCAGATCGCTCACCCCGGCAAGGACTAGCCCGTTCCGTCGGCTGTCACGAGTCGCGAAGCGACGGCATGCATTAGCCTGGGACGCGCGAAGTCCAACAAACCATGCTTCTGAAGGCCCCTCACCCCCGGGCCCCTCTCCCCGAAGCGGGGCGAGGGGAGAGAAGAATGATATGGGGCAAGCACTTCACTTGTCTTCGGTCCCCCTCGCCCCGCTTCGGG
>JBQCEI010000291.1:0-2481 GCA_051960375.1 Aureliella sp.
TTCGGTGTCGCGGAGAGCGACGATGGCTGCGATCTGGATCGCTTGGAACATGCCGTAGTCGTAGTAACCTTTGATCGTCGCCAGGCCGCGAATCATGTCGGCGTTGCCCGCACAGAAGCCCACGCGCCAGCCGGCCATGTTGTAGCCTTTGCTCATCGTGGTGAATTCGACGCCGACGTCGATCGCCCCTTCGGCCGCCAGGAAGCTCGGCGGTTGGTAACCGTCGAAGGCGACGTCCGAGTAGGCGAAGTCGCTGATCACCATGAAGCCATAGCGCTTGGCCAGCTTGACCACCTCGGGGAAGAAATCGGGTTCGACCGTGATGGTCGATGGGTTGTGCGGATAGTTGATGATCAGCAGCTTCGGCCGCGGATAGAAGTGCTGACAGGTGTAAGCGATGTTCGAGAGGAATTTTTCGCTGTCGGCGACTTCCAAGGCCACGACGTTACCCGCAGCTAGAACCACGCCGTACATGTGCACGGGGAAGTAGGGAGCGGGAATCATCGCCGTGTCTCCCGGGCCCATCAGCGCCAAGCACATGTGGCTGAAGCCTTCTTTGCTGCCGAGGCAGACGATCGCTTGGCTTTCCGGGTCGATCCGCACGCCGTACTTGCGAAAGTACTTGTGAGCCAACTCGCGGCGGAGGTTCAGCAGACCGTTGGACTTGCTGTAGCCATGATTGCGGACGTCGTTGGCCGCTTCGCACAATTTTTCGGTGATGATGTGCTCAGGCGGATCCGACGGATTGCCCATCCCGAGGTCGATCACGTCATGGCCGGCGCGACGTTTCTGGTAGAGCGTATTGTTGATGCGTCCGAACAGGTACGGTGGCAAGCGCTGCACGCGGTCGGCGTACTCGACTCGAAACGGCGCGTCCCCCGAATCATTAGGTACTGAAGCACTTTCCTGGGGATTGTTGGTTGTCATCGCCTGACCTTGCGCAGTGTCGGTAAATACGCGGTGAAAGGAGTGGTGCCGGTCTATGCCTACATAGAGGCAGTATTAGTATTCCATGTTTGCGGAAAATCTGCGAGCCCAGCCGGTCGGAGAAACTCCCTCCGCGTCTCCGCGGTAAAAAATTGATTCCGGGCAAACGCTGCGTCATAGCCCGTCCAAAATCCTCAGCAGCTCGCCCAATCCGACCACCGTCGGAAGGCGCGACAGCTTGTGAGGCTCCCAGAGGGGCAAAAGTTCGCGCGGAGCAATTCGCTCGGGGCGCGGCAGCAGGCCGGCCGTCCAAGCCAGGTAGCCGACGATTTGCTCGGCGGCGTACCCCTGCTCGCGGAACCAGCTCAGCCGCGTGTCGCCGTGGCGCTTGGCCAAGCGGCGGCCGTCGCTGCCGATCATCAGCGGCAGGTGCAGGTATGCCGGGGGCGGCCACCCGAGAGCCCCCAGCAGGTCGAGCTGCCGAAAGGTGCTCGGGATCAAATCGTCGCCGCGGACCACCTCGGTGACTCCCATCAAGTGGTCGTCGATCACCACGGCGAGCTGATAAGCGGGCGTGCCGTCCCCCTTGGCAATAATGAAGTCCCCCAGCTGCGCAGCGACATTGGCTCGGTGCGGTCCGCTGAGCCGGTCTTCCCAACCGCGCATGGCGCTGGACGCACGGAAGCGCCAAGCGAAACTGTCCGGTGCCAAGCGAGCCGCCTCGCCCGACGAGCGATGGCGGCAGGTGCCCGGATAGATCGGCCCCTCGAGCGCCTCGTGCGGAGCGCTGGCGCTGGCTGCGATCTCGCTCCGCGAACAGTCGCACGGGTAGACCTGTTCGGCGGCGATCAAGCGTTCGAGGACCGGCCGGTAGATCAACGCCCGCGCGGTCTGGACGTACGGCGCATCGGGGCCGCCGACATCGGGCCCATAATCCCAGTCGAGCCCCAGCCACTGCAGATCCTTGAGCGTCGCTTCGCGAGCCCAAGCCTTGACGCGCGGCGAATCGATGTCTTCCACCCGCAGGATCACCTTGCCCTGCCCGCTGCGCGCCGACAGCCAAACGCATAAGAACGACCGCGCATTGCCCAAATGCAACGCGCCGGTAGGAGAAGGCGCCAATCGCCCAGTCGGTAGCTTTTCGATGTCGATCATAAGCAGAACGAGAATTAATAGGCCGCCCAAAAGGTTAGTGGGCCAACTGTGGGACGGCAGTCCCTTGCCGTCAAGCACCCGGCAAGCCGCTCAGCGCGCACCTACATCCTCTTCTCTAGCTGCGCAGCAGCCCAAAGAACAGAAGACGGGCACAGTCGGCCGGCTTGCCGGGTGCGATCACATCAGGGCCTGATGTACCACATACCATTGCCCGCTCTCGGCGCGGCCGGAAATGGAAACGCTTGATTGGGTTTTTAGGCTGTGGATGAAGGCTGAGCGGCTTGGCGGGTGCTGACGGCAAGGGACTGCCGTCCCACGGTTGGACTAGCAACGTTTACTTTTTCAATGGCTTCATCCGGCCGGCTTCTTCGTCTTCGACGGCGCGGTGGATGTATTCGA
>JBQCEI010000292.1:0-2898 GCA_051960375.1 Aureliella sp.
ATCGAAGACACCGAAGACTTGATCGCCGATTTGCAGCAGGCTCTCGACTCATGAAGTTTCGCACTCGCGCCATCCACGTCGGCAATCCCCCCGATCCTCAAACCGGAGCCGTAGTTCCCGCGATCCATCCGGCCACAACCTTTGTGCAGCCCGGTGCAGGTGAGTGGGGCCAGTTCGATTATTCGCGCAGCGGCAACCCGACGCGCGCCGCGGTCGAAGCGACGCTGGCTTCGCTCGAGGGGGGCTGCGGAGCGCTGGCGTTCGCCTCAGGAATGGCCGCCACGCACTGCGCGACGATGCTGCTCAACTCAGGCGACCATGTGATCGCCGGCATGGATATCTACGGCGGCACTTATCGCCTGCTGCACAAGATCTGCAACCGCGCCGGAGTCGAAGTGACGCTGGTCGACTTGCAAGATCCGGCTCGGCTGACGGCGGCGATTCGTCCAACGACCAAACTGGTATGGCTCGAGAGCATCGGCAATCCGCGATTGACCGTGCCCGACCTGCCGGGAATCGTCGCGATCGCCAAAGCGCACAACTTGCTCGTCGGTGTCGACAACACGTTTGCCACGCCGGTACTGATGCGGCCGCTGGAGCTGGGCGTCGACATCGTGATGCACTCAGCGACTAAATATTTCGGCGGTCACAGCGACTGCCTGGCCGGCGTGTTGGCGACTGCTTCGCCGGAATTGCACAAGCAGCTCTACTTCGTCCAGAACGCGACCGGTGCGGTGCTTTCGCCGTTCGATTCCTTTCTCTTGGCCCGCGGCCTGAAGACGCTCGATCTGCGGATGCGCGCCCAGTGCGCCTCGGCGCAGCGTTTGTCGGAGTACCTCGAACAGCATCCGGCCGTCGAAGCGGTGCTCTATCCGGGCCTGCCGAGCCATCCGGACCATGCGCGAGCCACCGAGCTGTTCGGCGGACTATACGGCGCGATGATCACCTTCGCAGTTCGCGGCGGCAACGATGTTGCCAGGCGCATCGTCAAGTCGACTCGCCTGTTCCACTTGGCAGTCAGCCTCGGCGCCGCGGAGTCGCTGATCGAACATCCAGCCACGATGTCCCACGCGAGCTACGATCCAGCCGCCCGGCAAGCAGCCGGCATCACCGACAATTTGATTCGCCTCTCGGTCGGTCTCGAAGATGTCGATGACCTGATCGAGGATCTCGCACAAGCGCTCGGCTAAACGCGGACCTCCCTCCGCGATCTCCGCGCCTCCGCGGTAAAAACACAGCATGGACAGCAACGCCGCCCCTTCGCCTACGGAGAACTATCAATGAATGAAGCCCCATCCGAGCCGCGCACGCTGCGCGAAGTCAAACTGTTCACCGACGGAGCTTGCAGCGGCAACCCGGGTCCGGGCGGCTGGGCGTATATCTTGCGCGATCTGAAAACCGGCAAGGAACTCACCGGCTCGGGCGGCAAGAGCGAGACGACCAACAATCAGATGGAACTGCAAGCGGTCATCGAGGGCCTCAGCGCGCTGAAGAAATCATGTCGCGTTCAGTTGCACGCCGACAGCAAGTACGTGATGCAAGGGATGACCGAGTGGATGCCCAACTGGAAGAAGCGCGGTTGGATGCGGCTCGAAGGGGGCAAGAAGAAGCCGGTCAAGAATGTCGAGCTCTGGCAGAAGCTCGACGAGCTAGTCGCGCGGCATGCCATTAGCTACCATCATGTGCGCGGCCACAGCGGCCATATCGAAAACGAGCGCTGCGACCAAATGGCGGTCGCTGAAAGTCTTAAATATCAATGAGGCTCTCTTGCATACTTCGCTAGCTGAAACGTTCGCCATCCCGGCCGAGTTTGACATTCCTCCGAATGATCACCTGCGAGCCGCGCTGGCGGCGGCGGAAGCCGGCGGCCGCGTCGTGCTGCATTACTTCGAGCGCGGCGTCGAGATGCACGACAAAGGCACGGTCGAACTGGTTTCACAGGCCGATGTCGAATCCGAGCAAGCGATCGCCCGCGTCTTGGCTGCTCGCTTTCCCGATCATGCGGTGCTCGGCGAAGAAGAACACTCCGGCTCGGTCTCGGCCGAACACTTGTGGATCGTCGATCCGCTCGACGGCACGAACAACTTTGCCCATCGCATTCCGCACTTCGCCGTTTCGATCGCCTACTATGCCGGGCAGGTCGCTCAGTGCGGCGTCGTCGTCAATCCGGTGCGCGGCGATTGGTACTGGGCCACGCGCGGCGGCGGAGCGTTCTACAACGGCCAGCCGATCAAGGTCAACAACGAGGCGCGGCTCGATCAAACGATGGTCGGCGTCGGTTTCTACTACGACCGCGGCGCGATGATGGAAGCCACATTGGCAGCGGTCGGCGACTTCTTCCGCCAGCAAATCCACGGCATCCGCCGCTTCGGCACCGCGGCGCTCGATCTCTGCCAAACCGCCTGCGGCATGTTCGGCGTGTACTTCGAATACCAGCTCAGTCCCTGGGACTTCGCCGCCGGTCGGTTGATCCTCGAAGAAGCCGGCGGACTGATCACCGACGGCCGCGGCAACCCGCTGCCGCTGGCTAAGACCAGCATCCTAGCCAGCAACACTCAGCTGCATCCGGCCGCGCTGGCGATCGTCGCCAAGCATCACCTGTAGCGACTTTCCCTCTCCGCGCTCTCTGCGTCTCCGCGGTGAAATATGAGTCCGGTGGGTCAGCGGCACGAGAGTCGTCACCGCGAAAAGAGAAGAAAAAAAGTGCGGATGAGAGGAGTTGAACCTCCACGACCTTTCGGCCACTAGAACCTGAATCTAGCCGCCGAATCGCACTTTGAACCTTATTTTTCCTGCGTCTTTTCGCTACCGCCTGAACGTGGCCGCACCGTATTTGCACAAGTCTACGGTGCGGCCTTGTCGATTGCAACGGCGTTACTGGTTTCGCATTTCGTTGAT
>JBQCEI010000293.1:0-3109 GCA_051960375.1 Aureliella sp.
GCTTGGAAGGGATCGATTCCCGATTCGGTGAAAGATCTCGGCACCGGCATTTCACGAGCCGTGCGTCAACCGCAGGCTTCTTCGTCCTGGGCCAGGCAAGAACTAGCCACGCTCAAAGAGGAGCTCGGCAGCGGCTGGAATCAGTTGATCGCCGGCGTCGCCTACAGCGATGAAAACCCGGCCAAGTATCGCTTGCGAGCCATGGATCTCATCCAGTTGTTCGGCCCAGCCCTGACGGCCGATATGCTGATCGAACTTTCGCAGTCGAACAACGAACTGGTGCGTGCTCGAGCCGTCGAACTGATGGCCGCTTACAAGAATCCGAGCGCGGTCACCGCCCGGCTAATCGAGATGATCAGCGACGGCGAACCGCGCGTTCAGCGGGCCGCTTGCGAAGCCCTGCTGCGGCTCGGCGAAGTGCCGGGAGTGGACGACTTGCTGCCGCTGCTCGAGAGCGACGATCGCTATCTGGCCTGGAGCGCCCGGCGGTTGCTTGAACGCCTGCCACCGGAGACGTGGAAGGACAAGTTGCTCGGCAGTGCCAACCAACGCCTGATCGTTCAAGGCGGCCTGGCGCTGATGATCGCCGCGCCGACGCCCGAGCATGGCCGCGAAGTGATCACGGCAGTCAGCCGCACGCTCAAAGGGTTTATCAGCGACCGGAACTTGAACGACGTGTTGCGGCTGACGCAAGTCACTTTGCATCGCAGCGGCTTGACCGCACAGGACTTGCCCGAATTCACCGAACAATTGGTCGCCGAGTTTCCGATCGGCGAGCCGCTGCTGAACCGCGAGCTGTTCCGCTTGCTGACGTTTCTCAACGCAGAAAAGATCATCGATCCGGCGCTGGCGTTTTTGCAAAGCGATGCTGATCTGGCCGAGCGCGTGCACGTCGGCTTGCACTTAAAATTCTTCAAGCACAAGTGGAATGCGGCGGAGCGGTTTGCGCTGGTGAAGTTCTACGAGGAATCGCAGCTGGCCGAAGGGGGCAGCAGCTATCCGCTCTACATCATGCACGCGGCTCGCGACGTCTGTCAGGATCTGCCGCTCGAGGAGGCCCGCATCTTCGTCAGCGAGGGAGACAAGTGGCCCAATGCGGCGCTCGTGTCGCTCTATCGCTTCCCTGAAAAACTCTCCGAGTCCGATCTGCAGTTGCTCCGGCAGCTCGATGAGAAGATCGACGGGCCGGGCTTCGAGGGAGATCAGTACAAGCGCCTTCGCACCGGCATCGTGGCGATGTTGTCGCAAAGCGTCGACGAGGAATCGCAGAAGTACCTTCGAGCCGCCTGGCTCCGCAGCCCCGATCGCCGCCAGGCGATCGCGCTGGGCCTGTGTGCCAAGCCCGACGGTGAGAACTGGGATTACTTGATTCGCAGTCTGCCGAACCTGGAATCGTTCGCCGTCAGCGAAGTGATGAATGCGCTCTGCCGCGTCGACCTGGCCGCCGATGATCCCGAGGCGATCCGCGAAGTGATCCTGCATGGCCTGCGCATGGAGCAGGAAGGGGAGAATCCGCAAGCCGTGCTGGCGTTGCTGCAGCACTGGACCGGCAACGATTTTTCATCGCAGGTCAAAGGTGGCGATAGTCGCATGGCACCTTGGCAAAGCTGGTTTGCGACCACGTATCCCGACCGCCTGGAAGCGGTTCTGCCCAGCGTACCGTCGGGCTCGCGCTGGAACCTCGAGACGCTGGTCGAGTACTTCAATTCCAACGAGGGCAAGGCGGGCAGCGCCGACCATGGCGCAGCGGTCTTCAAGAAGGCTCAGTGCGCGAGCTGCCATCGCTACGGTTCGAGCGGCACAGCGGTCGGACCGGACCTCAGCGCGGTCGCCAAACGCTTCACGAAAAAGGAACTGCTCGAGTCGATTCTCTTCCCGTCGCACGTCATCAGCGACCAGTACGCCGCTCGCCGCGTGGTCACCGCTTCGGGACACGTCTACAACGGGCTGGTGACCAAGAAGCTCGACGGCAGCCTGGTCGTCAAGGACAGCGACTTGGAGGAACACCATGTCGCCGAAGAAGACATCGAAGAGGTCCTGCCGAGCAAAGTCTCGCTGATGCCCTCGGGCTTGCTCGACTCGCTCTCGGCCGACGAGATCCGCGACCTGTTCGCCTATCTGGGCTTTGTGCCTTCGCAGGTCGCCGAAAAGCCGGGCAAGGCGGCGACGGTGCGCTAAACAGGCTCGTCTCACGCCGGTTTTTACCGCGGAGGACGCGGAGAGCGCGGAGGATTGCTCCGCGCCTAGCCAGCGGCATCCACTCTCGGGTTATAATCTCAGGGACCACTGCGGCCGCTGCACAGTTCCAGCGGCGGCCCATTTTCCCCGCTGCGTTGTTCCCCCGATGAGTGAGGTGTGTCCCATGGGTCGATGGTTTACGCGTTTGGCTTTTTGTCTGGCTGCGACCACATCGCTGTCGTTGACTTCGTTGACGGCGTCTTCGCGGGCGGTCGAAAACGATGCGCCCAAGGCGCTGTCGTTCAAGATGGAATCGCTCGCAGGCAAGCCGGTCGATTTGCAGCAGTACAAGGGCAAGGTAGTGCTGATCGTCAACGTCGCCAGTAAGTGCGGGCTGACCGGCCAATACCAAGGCCTGCAGAAGATCTACGACAAGTATAAGGACCAGGGGCTGGTCATCCTCGGTTTCCCCTGCAATCAATTCGGCAAGCAAGAGCCGGGCAGCAGCCAGGAGATCTCTGAGTTCTGCAAGAAGAACTACGGCGTGACGTTCGACATGTTCCAAAAGATCAACGTCAATGACAAAGACGGCGACAAGGCATGCGATTTGTACCGCTACCTGACCAACCAAGACACCCAGCCTAAGGGCAAGGGGAAGATCTCCTGGAACTTTGAAAAGTTCGTACTCAACCGCAAGGGCGAAGTGGTAGCTCGTTTTGCCCCGCAAACCGAGCCGGAAGACAAAGCTCTCCTGGCTACCATCGAAAAAGAATTGGCCGCTCGATAAGCCGAGCGCGGCCCCGGCCGGAGAGGCTCGCCTCGAAAGTGCGCCTGTCGGCTCGCTGACGGTCTGTAGAGGCGAAGGAGCACACGATGCCGCTGAGCAGCTCTGGGTTGCTGAGGAACTGTAGGTTTCGAAAACTGTTTTTCG
>JBQCEI010000294.1:0-5108 GCA_051960375.1 Aureliella sp.
TGATGCGGCGTCGACCAAGCAGCGATTGCGGTACCGCATACAGGAATCGGCCGATCAGCCCGCGTCCGCGAAAGCTCGGCTGTCGAGCCAGTCCCCGGATCACGTCGGGTTGCACGGCATACGCCAATGTCAAACAGCATCGGTCGACCACAATCGAACCTCGTGTGACTCGATCGACTCGGAGGTCATCGCCGGCGTGTCCCTTCAAGAAGCAGTCGAAGTTAGCCATACCGGACGAATAGCGACCGGCCATTACACTAAAGAGGCCCCCTTCGCAGCCAGCGACGATCAGCCGGCCTCGCTGCAATGCGAGTTGCGCTTCAACCGCTTCAGCAGTTGCATCGTCCAGTAGCAGCTTGGGTAGCGACGGCTCGGGCTCCATCGCGAGTTTGGCAGCGAGTTCGCCGGCTTGTTCGCGACTTTCCCCGCAGCCTTTAGCCGCTCTTTTTTCCAACTCAGCCAGTTCCTTCTCTAGAACACGGCGATCGCTGATCAATCTCGCTATATGCGGTCGCGCCGCTTCGACGAGCTCGTGTTCAATTGCCTTAAGCGGCCCCACCGCTGCGGCGAATACTGAGGATTTTCGATTCGCAGGATCGAGCAGACAGGCAATGTAGAGGTTGATAGGTTCAATCCAGCCTCTACCTGCAATGATTTCGATTCGCCGCGCGACTGCACCCGAACACATAGCCAAAGTCAGCAGCCCCGGTAGGTCCGCTGGCACCTGGCACGCCTCTGCTGTAGCGTCAACGAATGACCGCAGTGGTTCGGGTAACACTTCGAGCGGGAATTCTGGCACTTGCGGTTGCTCGATCGGCTGGGGCTCGCGCCATCTCTCTTGGCTACCGCTGGCTGGCGGCAAGCGTTTCGGATCAAACGCCAGTAGCTCGCGCTCAATTGCGTCTATTTCCAGGGTGGGTGCGGCTTGGCGGATAACCATCGCGCATCTCCTGCGATCTTCAGCCGATTGCAACTCGACGGTATCGCGCATGAGCACCTGGTCACCGCGGCAAGCCTCGATCGCTGCTCTGCCATCGGCTCTGCCGGTGGCGCGCAGTTCAAAAACTGCCTGTTGGTTACTCATCACGGCCTCCCATGCCAAGCTTGCGCAGTGGAGCGGCGTCAAATGATGCTTCAAGCGCAGTGCGGCTGGCTCCACTGCAAACCCATGCTCTCGCGTCCTTGATGCTTTCAGGCGGCGTAGCGATACGGACGGGTGCAACGAGTATCAGTCGGGTTGCAAGACGCTTCGCACCAGCTACGCCGGCAGCATCGGCGTCGGCCAGGATCACAACCTCGCGCGGCATAAGGCGACGCGCGAGGCTGTCTAAGTACTCGACTCCGCAGCCGGCGCTCGGTGCGCCTACGGCGGCGATGCCGACGCTCAAAAGCGATGCTGTGTCGGTTGGCCCCTCGCAGATGACGAGCCGGCGAGCCGGTTCGACAAGGCTCAGATCCGTTGGATAGATCAGGCCGGCTTGCGAGCCCTTTACCGCCCATTTCTTGGCGGTCTTCGGGCAACGAAGGCGAATGCCGACAACGCTGCCGGCCGCGTCGCGCATGGGCCATGAGGTGGCCCGATGCGCCGGGCTCCAGCCGACGTCTAGGCGCTTCAGAGGCTCCGCCGGCAGACCGAGCAAGCTTGCCGCTCGCTCGAGCCATGCGGGACGCATATTGCGCTGCCAGAGCTCTGCCATGAGCTCAAATCGACTCTCCTCTGCTGCTGACGCAGACGGCTGTAGTGATCGGACTACTGGGCGAACTGCCGGCACATAGGTCGGCCCTGCGTTGAGCCACTTGGCCAACCACTCGAGCGCTTCGCGCGTATCGCAGGCGAACCACCAGCGCAGTGTCGCGATACCATCGCCTGCCCGTGGGTCCGTGGTCGCATTGTGACAGTGCCTGCAGAGCACCGCTCCGCGGGCTTCGATGTCAGCCATAGGACTGAAGCGATCGCGACCGCCGCATCGAGGACACGGCCGCCCTCGCCTGCCCTCCAGTGCGCTCGCCGGCAGGCCGGCATCGTTCAGGATCGCGAGCCATTGGCCACTGGCGAGACTCTTCAGCTCGCTGGCCGGTACGTACTCGCGTTGTTGACGTCGCTTGGAAAAACGTTTGCACCGCATCCTAGCGCACCTCCGAGCTACGTGGAGGTACAAGATCGCAGCGGCGATAGCGTCTTAGCCGGCCGATTTTAACCGAGGGCAGATCGCCGTCCCGCGTCCGTCTTTCGACGGTGGCTACCGAACAGCCCATTACCTTGGCAGCCCCATGGACGTCGAGCAGCAAATCGTCGGCGAAGTGTTCCGCCGAGAGCCGCTCGCGCAGTCGCTCAGCGAGCGCGTCGGCTAATTGATTGATTTCCAGTTGGCTTAGCACCGCGCACCTCCGCTCTTCTTCGGCAGGTGCTGGGCCGGCTCGCTTTCGTCACGCGAATTCTCGAGCTGCACCAGCAGGCGATGCAGACTTCGCAGCAGCCGGTTTTCGGCTGCGTTACGGTAGATGCGTCGAGCGACATCGGCCGACTTCGGCAAAGCAATGTCGATGTTGGAATGAGTTCGATCCATTGGGAGACTCCGTAGAAGAGGATGCCTCCCAGAAAACACGACGGCGAATGACCTGTAAAAGTCAAGCGACTAGGCTTGTGCCTTTCAGTTGCCGTTTAGGTTTCGGGTTGGTGGTTGCACGAGCGCTAAATGTGCGCTACGTTTCGCCCTGGCTTTCGCCTTGTTGACTGGATTGCCGGGCGTACCTTCAGGGACTGGCAAACCCATAGCATCTGCATAGACTTTGATTCGCGAGCGTATGCCTTCCGCGGTGGTAATTGGTCTCCAGCCGTTTTCTTTTACTTGTCGCTCTAGCTGGTTGAGAATCCAAGGCAGCGTCTTGCCTGCCTTCCGCTCGTCATACAACCACTTGTCTCGCGCGAAAACACGGCGATCGTCGTAGCTGAGCGGTAGGGTCTGTGGCTCACTCACCGCCTCCTCAGAAGACTCTGACGCTGTCTGCGGTTCGACTGCAGCTGGCAGTGTCTCCTCGCCGATTCCGAGCTCCTTCATCGCGCGCTTAATCAGATGATCGTCGTAGACTGGGTTGGTTACCAGCTCTTCGATCGCAAGCGAACAGGTGTCGACGGCATCGCGATGAAGCGGCTCAAGCGTTGAGTGCCAAGAGGTCATCGGGCCGAGGCCGTCGGCAAGTGCCAACCGCTTGAGTGTCTCTTTCTGAAATCGCTCCCAGGCTTCGAATGCTCGCTCACAGCAGGCGATCGGCCGGGCTGCCGTCGACAGCGATTCAATCGGGCCGGATAGGCTCTCCTCGAGCGCATGCGAGCCCCGCCCCGTTTTGTCGGCGAAGGAGCGCTTCCAGTCGGACAGCGTAAAATCGGCAAGCTCTGGACGAGATAAAACCATCGTCCTGATAAGCCTCCGCATGCTGTCGGCAGCAGCGATTTTGTCTTGCTCCGAGAGCCCGCCCCGGTATACGTTCTGTTCTTCGGTTTCGAGTATGTCTCGCCTCAGAGCTTCGGCCGCGGCGATCATTGATTGGAGGCCATTGACGATTACCGAATGCGGATCGCTCGCGTCAGGCACCGACTTGCAAATAGTCCTCGAGCCGAGCGCTGCATCGCCGATGGCTCGTAGATCTCGCTGAAGTTCATTTGCGGTCGACATCTGCTCGATCGCGTGATCGAGCCTCATTTCGAGCGTGCGGTCAGCGGTCCGTGCTTCAACTTGCCGACTAACCCACAGCGTAGGGTTGTAGACGCCGGCATCGAGCCGTAATTGGTCGACTCGAGCGGTAAACATCGACCAGGCCTCGCAGACGATTTGAGCCAGCTCTTTGGGCGTCTCAGCGAACCATGCCGACTCGTCCTTAAGCTCGCCGGCGTATGGCTTCCTTTCTTCACTCCACCGCTCGATCAGCTCGCCTACGTGCGTGTTCTCAGCGACTTTCCGCAGTTCGGCAAATGCTTCTCGGACTACGTCCAGCCCCGTATCCTTCCAGCTTGAAAACTCGTAGATCTCCAACCCAAAGTGGCATTCGAGAATCATGTCGATCGCTCGCCGGAACTCCCCTAGCCGATCGGCCGCATCGCTAATGGCCGACAAGATCGTCAGCAGTTCTTGGTTCTTCATCTTCGTCGCTCCGGGTGTCTATCGCGGATACCGTGGCAGACGGTTCGTGTGTCTGCCGCGAGAGGCCAAGCCATGTCGGCTCGGCGAAACCGGCCATTGAATCGGCGATCGAAGACACCTTTGGTCCGGTGGACTGATGATTCAATCAGCCCGCACGCGGTAGCGTCGGGTTTCCCTGCGAAACCTAGAGCGCATCGAGGGCATCGCGCCAGATCCGCGAAAAGGATGTCGGCTGAGCGTTTAGAAAAGAGGCCCGCAAAACAGCGCCTGGCGGCTAAGACCAACTTCGACCGAGGCCAGGCTGGGCGTAAAAGCGGCAACACGCCGAGTGTGGCATGCGGAAACTCTGCAGACAGTCACAGCCAACGCGTGGCTCGGCACTCGAACGCCAACGTGGCCTTTCGCTGAGGCCTGCGTGTTTAGCGATCGGACTCGGCTACAGCTGCCTTCTGCAGCCATCGGCCACTTTCCGGATCGTACTCGCTTGTGATGAGCTTGTGCAGAAATTCGAAGTAGCGAACCGAGTCGTGAGACGTCCTGGTCGAGCGATGAACCAGCCCAAGACACTTCCGGCAGCTCAGCATTTCGTCGCTCAGGTAAACGTTCTGTACGAGCCCAGCGCACTGGTTGCACTCGAACCACCAGCGCACCCCGCCGAAGCGGCACGGCGTTGAGCGCGCCCTAACGTCCACCTCGACTGTTGGGCCGAGCTGACTTGGCAGACAAATGGTCAAAATCAGCTCATCGGCCGACTCTGTTTCCACCCGGCCAGCCGCCCAAACGCATATCTTGCCTTCGCGTTCGACCGGGACGGCCAATCGACCGCTGTTGCCGCTCAGGCGAAGTGAACGAAGGCAGCGACTGCGAACCAGCAACTGCCGCTCGACCAGTGGTTTTCCTTTCCCAGTGCGTTGCCGGCCTGATCCAATTCCGCCCATGTGCGTTTTTGCCTAAAATCCCTGCGGTTTT
>JBQCEI010000295.1:0-4282 GCA_051960375.1 Aureliella sp.
TGACACGTTTCCGGCATCGTCAATCGCACGCAATGTATACGTATTGAGTCCCTGCGGTGGCGTCGCGTACGAGGCAGAACTATTGGGCAAATAGGAAGCAATCACGCTGCCATTGAGCAACAGCTGAAGGAAAGGATTGGCGCCCGAAATAGCCAAAATAGGCGCGAGGTTGGTGACGTTGTCACTGTTGGAGACTCCACTGTCCCGGCTGCTCGCCAGATCAATGGACCCGGAGAATGTGGGCGCGACAGTGCGTATAGTGAAGCTTATCGCCGCGGACGCGGAGGACTGCACCACTGAGGTGGCCGATTCGGCAAACGTCACATAAGCGGAGTGAGTTCCATCACTGAGGGCAGTTGACACCAAGCTGTAAACGGTTTGGTTGGTTGCGAGAGTGACCGCAGAGCGGAAGACGCCGTCGATGAAAAGCCGGACATAAGACCCAGCCGGAGCTATGCCGCTGAAGGTTGGTGTCGTAATGTTGGTGATGTTGTCGTTATTGAGTCTGCCCGAGTCGCTGGAGGCAATCAGATCAGGAGGAGTTGGTATCAAAACTTTGTAGGTTGCGGAGAGTCCGTTGACATAACCGTAACCAGTTTGGTAGTCAAAGCCGGTTGTCTGCATGTCGGTGGACGTCGTCGTCAATGCGCTATAAATGCTTGTCGACGTTTGCGCCGGATTCGCCTGGAGCAACAGCGCAGCCAGTCCTGCGATATGAGGAGCCGAAGCAGAAGTTCCCGTAAAGTTGGGAAACGAATCAGCGTCGCTGGTGCTATCGACTCCGAAGAACGACGTGTTCACATTGTCCGGCCCAATTATGTCCGGCGTTTGCCGGATTTGGGGCGTGGATAACCTCACGCCCGACGAACTCAACAGGATCGGGGTCCCGCCTTTCGAGGAATATGTCTCCAATGTTGGCGGCATGGTGCCGCTCAGCACGTTGCTGGCTCCCACCGCTATGGTATTGGCGGCGTTGGCATGACCATAGCTGGTCGGGCTATCGGTGCGGTAATTGGTGATCGTGCCCCCGCGGAGTAACACGTATTTGAATCTTCCGATCCCTTGCGTGGCGACGCCGGCGATTGCGATGCTCAGGGTGCGTTGGGTAGAAAAGGGACCGAGATTGATGTATTCCATTGCGTCTCGGCCAATCGATATACTCGACGATGCAGCCACGATGCTATTGTTTTCATCGAGCACGTACAAATCCAAATCGTGCGTCGAGCCGCCCGAGTTCGGAGCAGCGCTGATGAAGGGATCATCCCACTGTAAAGCGACAACCAGTGGCTTATTGGCAGGAAGCGTAATCGACTGTAGAGGGCTATCCACCGCCGAAGAAGGATCAAAGTCGAATAACGGGAAAACGCCGCGGGCCGAAGATACGCTGGCAGTACTTGCGCGGAAGCCAATGTTCTCGTATGCGTTTGAACCATAATTGCCGGCTGAGGATACATAGGTAACCCCTTGGGCAGCTACCGTATTGACTGCTTGAGCCACGATGCCATCCATATACATCGGCTCGTCAGGGAAAAGGACATCGTCGACGATCACCTTGGCGCCATTGTTGGCGAGAGCCAGGACGCTATCGCGAAAGCCAGCTTGTGTCTGCGTCGACGATGCAAACCTCAAGTTGGCCCCGGGTGCGACATCGTGGACTATTTGCAGCATCGCCCTCCCTTCGTCGGTCGGCCGTGGAAGTTCGGCCGGGGCCTCGAGTAACACCCCAACATCGGCAGGTAGCTCTCCATTGGCAACGTCTGTCGCCGCTCCTCCAAGACGATTGAAACTATCAGAGATTACACCTACGGTGACACCTTGCCCGGTATATCCCATCCGGCTACGGACGAGATCCGATTTCTGCGAGGCATCGCCTTGAGTTGTGGCCAGGCCTGCTGCGGTCAGAGGCTGAATCGTTGGCTTGACATAAGTAACGGCTTCCAAAGATTGCAGACGTGTGAGTTGCTGAACGTCTACCCAGGCATCTACTCCGTATTCCGAGGTCGTAACGACTTCAGCCTGCCAAGTCTGCAGAAGCTTCTTCAGTTCGGTCCCTTTGGTGTCTTTACTGACGACGGTCACGAGCATCCGATCGCCCTGAACCTGGTAGACGTTATCATCCAAACCGGAAGATTGGAAATCCACCCCGCCTCCATTTTGCCATGCGTCGGCCACGTCAATCAACGGCCCGCCCAACTTGCTCCATCTCAAGCCTTTGGCGCTCACAGCTTCGTTCTCAACGGGTGAGACGCTGACGGGCGGGTTCTGCCGGTTGGGCTGCGGCAGTTCGATTCTGGGGGTGCGCGCATCGACGCTTACCTGGGTGACTCCCAACTTGGCGTTGCTTGCCGCCCCGCCAGCGGCGTCTGTGTTTAGCACATAGCTACCAGGAAAACTGGCGTAGAGCACACTCGATTCACTGTGTAAGGATTTCAATGAGGCCAACGGTACCCAAGCCGAAGCGTAGTAGTACGATTCGCCTGCTGAGCCAGCGACGGTGTCCGCGTGAAGAGCACTCAGTTCGGAGCGCAAGGTGTCTCCACTTTCAGCCGAGCCCACCAGATCCAAGAGAACCTTACCGTCACGGATCACAGCCCGCTGATCTTGTGACTGAACAAAGTCTCCATGAATAATGGGTGACTGACTCCACATATCGAACTCCCATGCCAAGCGAGCGACATAGAGATCAACGTTGGAAGAAAGGTAAGACTCCGGCGGCGGCTCAAGATAAAAACCCGGATCGCCGTATAGAGCGAGGCGAGGCTCGAGCCCTTCAATTTGCAATCTACGAAGTCTGCTCTTGTGCTTGCGTTTAAAGGACATCTTTTACCCCGGGCGTAGGCAACCTCACAACAGATGACGAGAATCCCCCAAAATAGCCACTCCGTAGAGAGAAGCAAGCTCTATGCTTGCACTTATAAGCAAAATGTCCGTTTAATCGAGATGGAGCTTCGCCGCCGCGCGCATAGTGGATTAAACAAGCGCCTCGTGCAGCCGCGGTTTGCGCTAAACTCAGCAGTAGCCGCGCATCGCCGACGCCACGCGCCCGCCCAAGCCGAATACTTTCGGCGAGTCATTGATGCTCAGGGTAGAGGAGCATGAATAAATGAGTTCGCCGCTCGCGTTGATGCCGGAGGTTCCAATTACGTCTTAGCTCCCCCTCGCCCCGTTTCGGGGAGAGGGGGAGCCAAGAAAATAGTTGCGACGCGCGAGCGAAGACGTTCTTAAGGCAAAAAGGCTTGCGACGTCTCTTGGAAACTGTCTAGCTGTGCTGCCTCCCACTGGGCGTCGCGGCCGAGTTCGGTGGCCATGATCTGGGCGACGCGGGGGGCGATCGATAATGCGGCGTGGGCGTTGAGGAACAGGGCTCGCGTGCGGCGGGCGAGGACGTCTTCGACCGTGCGGGCCATCTCGCTGCGCACGGCCCAGATGACCATCGCTGGAGTGACCGAGAGGCGCTCGTCGAAGGGGACGCCCGCTTCGGGATGCTCGCGCACGATGGCGTCGAGCTGAGCTTGCGCGCTGCCGTAGATGTTGAAAGGTTTTAAACCGCGGGCGCTCTTGGAACGACTCTCTGGCGGACTTTCCGTCTCGGGGGCTCCGGCGATGCGCAAGGAGCGCGTCGCGCTTGGGCGGCGCTCGAGGCCGGCAAGTTCGGCTGCGCGGTCGACGCAGTCTTCGGCCATCTTGCGATACGTGGTCCACTTGCCGCCGGTGATCGTCAGCAGGCCGTGCGGCGATAGACTGATCGTGTGATCGCGCGAGAGCTGAGCCGTGTGCTTGTCGCCTTCGCCGGTGACCAGCGGACGAATGCCGGTGAAGACGCTCAGGATGTCAGCCCGCGTTGGCGGCTTGACCAGATACGCGGCCACCGTTTCCAGTAGGAAGTCGATCTCGGCGCTTTGCGCTTTCGGTTCAAGCGTCGCCTTGTCGATCGGCGTATCGGTCGTCCCCAAGACGGCTCGATCATGCCAAGGGATCAGGAAGACGACGCGTCCGTCGGCCGTCTTGGGGACCATCATCGCCGTATCACCCGGCAGGAAGCTGCGGGGCAGCACCAGGTGCACGCCCTGGCTCGCAGCCACCAAGGCCTTGGCATTGGGATCATCCAATCGCCGCACACGGTCGCAAAAAGGGCCCGTGGCGTTGATTACCACGCGCGCTTGGGCTTCATGCGCGATGCCCGATTCAAGATTGATCCAGCGAACCCCTGAAATCTTGCCGTCCGCTGTTTTTAGCATACCGCAGACGCGCGCATAGTTGATGAGGCAAGCGCCTTGCGAGG
>JBQCEI010000296.1:0-4637 GCA_051960375.1 Aureliella sp.
CGGGGCGAACAATTCTTGCGCTGTCGCTTTGCCCGGGGCTTCCGCCCCGGGCTACTGACGTCGGCCCCTCCGGGGCGGCACCAGCCAACCGCGGGCTAACGCCCGCCGGCTAATCACCCAAAATTAAAACTGTCGACGTCCGCCTGCGGTGCAGGCTGGAAGCCATGGGGTTCCATGGAGCAACCGGCGCGCCCTTGGCTGAGGCTGCGGATGGCCGACGAATAGCCGAACAATTCTTTCAGTGGCGCGTAGGCGGTGATGCCGGTCAGCGCCCCGCGCGACTCGGTCGCTTCAATAATAGCGCGGCGCTGCTGCAAGTCACCCACGATTTCCCCGACGTAATCGTCCGGCGTGGTGATATCGAGCTTCATGACCGGTTCGAGCAGCGTGGGCTTGCCTTGTTCGAGTCCCTGGTCGAACGCGTCATTGGCTGCGATGCGGAAAGAGACTTCGTCGGATCCCACTTCGCGCGTTTCGCCCCCCAGCAACGAGATCCGCATGCCGGTCAACGGAAAGCTGCCGATCATCCCGCCGCCTTGGGCTCGGCTGCGAAGCTCCTCAAGGGCTGCGGTCTTGAGGTTGTCCGGCAGCGCGCCTTCGCCGAAGCAGCGGTCGAGCACGATGATGCTGGCCGACGGATCCTCCAGCGGCTCGAACAGCACCTTCAGGCGGGCGAACATCTGCGTCGCGCCGATTTGACGATTGCACTGACCGACGACTTCGGCTGCGTGCGAGATCGTTTCGCGGTAGTTGACCCGCGGCTTGTAGAACTTGACGTTCAGATTGAAATCGCGCGTCAGCCGGTGCTTGATCACATCCAAGTGCAATTCGCCCATGCCGCTGATGAGCGTCTGGGCCGACTCGGGGTTTTCGTTGGCGTTGAACGTCGGGTCTTGTCGCTTGAGCATCTCGAGCACTTCGGCCAGCTTCTTGCGCTCGGCGGTGTTCTCGGGCTCGATGGCCATCGAGATAACCGTTTGAGCGAACTGAATGCTCGGCAGCTCGATCACGTCGCGCGTGTCGCAGAGCGTATCGCCGGTGATCGAGTAGCGAGGCCCGATGGCGCAGGCGATGTCACCGCACTCGAGGCTCTCGACTTGCCCCTGGCGCTCTTTCTTGGTCGCGTGGATCTGCCAGAGCTGAGCGATGTTCTCTTTCTTGTCGCGGTTGGGATTGTAGACGCGCGAGTTGGATTCGAGCTTGCCGGAGTAGACGCGGATCCAGTAGAGGTCGCCCGTCTTGGCCGGCAGGATCTTGAACACCAAAGCGCAAAACGGCTCGTCGGGCGAAGGCGATCGCTTGAGCACCTTGTCGGGCTTCTTCGGATCGATTCCTTCCACCGGCGGCCGGTCCAGCGGGCTGGGCAGATACTCCGCTACGCTGTCGAGGACCGGCTGGACGCCGACGTTGTGCAGGGCTGAGCCGCAGACGACCGGTTGAATCTGCCGTGCAAGCGTGCCCTGCCGCAGCGTCTGGCGAATGAGATCGCTCGGGATCGGCTTCTCTTCCAGAGCCAGCTCCATCAGTTCGTTGCTCAGCCCGTAGAGCCCTTCGAGCATTTCGCTGCGCCAGCTCTGCGCATCGTCGACCAACTCCGCCGGAATCTCTTCGCGGATGACGGTCTTGCCGCCGGTCTCGGGATCGAAGCGCAGAAATTGCATGTCGATCAGATCGATCACGCCGCGGAACGGATCTGAGGTGTGCGCGGGACCTTGGCCGACTGGAATTTGAATCGGCAGGGGATGAGCGTTCAGCCGCGGACCGATCTCTTCGAGCACGCGGTAGAAGTCGGCTCCTTCGCGATCGAGCTTATTGATGAAGACGATGCGCGGCACGTTGTACTTGTCGGCTTGCCGCCACACCGTTTCGCTCTGGGCCTCGACTCCTTCACGGCCGCTGAAGACGACGACCGCGCCGTCGAGCACGCGCAAGCTGCGCTCCACTTCGGCGGTAAAGTCGACGTGGCCGGGAGTATCGAGCAGGTTGATGACGTGGTCGCGCCACTTGAACGTCACGCAGGCCGCGTAGATCGTGATGCCGCGGTTCTGCTCCTCAGGATCCTCGTCGGTCTCGGTCGTGCCGAGGTCCACTTCGCCGGCGCGGTGTTTCGCCCCGCTGACGTAGAGCATTTTTTCAGTGACAGTCGTCTTGCCGGCATCGATGTGGGCGATGACGCCAATGTTGCGAATTTTGTCTAAAGCGCGAGCCATGATTGCATTCTCGAGCAGGAAACAACGGCTGAGTTGAAATTGGAACCCGACGCGTAAGCGAGGGACGCAGCACCGCGAGGCGTAGCGGCGGGTTCGTCCCTCGCTTACGCGTCGGGTTATGGGCAAAAAAAAAGAGCCACGAAACCAGTGAAGTGGTCCGCGGCTCTTGGGTGATTCAAACGGGCAAACTTACCAAGCGAAGTGCGAGAACGCCTTGTTGGCGTCGGCCATGCGGTGGGTCTGTTCGCGTTTGTTCATCGCTACGCCTTCTTTGCGGTACGCAGCCAAGACTTCTTCGGCCAGCTTCAAATGGGTCGCGCGTCCCTTCTTGTCGCGAACCGCCTGGAGCACCCAGCGGATGGCCAGCGACTGTTGGCGAGCGCGGTTGACTTGCATCGGCACCTGGTAGGAAGCACCGCCGACGCGCTTGGAGCGCACTTCGATGTAGGGCTTCACGTTCTCGAGCGCCTGCTCGAACACCTCGATCGACGGGCGATCCTTGACCTTGCCGGCAATTTCATCCAAGGCATCGTAGAAGACCTTTTGAGCGGTCGTCTTCTTGCCGTCGTACATCAGGCAGTTGATGAACTTGCTGGCGAGCAGCGAATTGAACTTGGGATCCGGCTTGAGAGTCGAACGGCTGGCGGTAATCTTGCCCATGAGTGGCCTACAAAAATTCCTATGTTTAATATTGAAGTTCTAAGCTCCGCGCGGCAGGACCTGGGTCCGACTGCTTGGTGCTTCAGCTTTTGAGCTTACTGCTTATCGCTTACTGCTGATCGCTCAGCGAAAGCCACTTACGGCTTCTTCGCGCCGTAGCGGCTGCGGGACTGCTTGCGGCCATCGACGCCCAGCGTATCGCGGCAACCGCGAACCACTTGGTAGCGCACACCCGGGAGGTCGCGAACGCGGCCGCCGCGGATCAGCACGATCGAGTGTTCTTGCAGGTTGTGTCCTTCGCCTGGGATGTACACGGTGACTTCCTTGGCATTGGAGAGCCGCACGCGGGTGATTTTCCGCAGAGCCGAGTTCGGCTTCTTGGGGGTCATCGTGCGGACCTGCAAGCAAACGCCTTGCTTCTGCGGGCACTTATCGAGAACGACCGACTTGGTCGGCTTGCGCTGAATGACGCGGTTCTTGCGTACTAGCTGATTAACGGTTGGCATAGACTCGACATTCTCAACTTTGGTTACGATTCGACTTGTGTTTCGCCTAGGCTGGGCTTTGGGGCATGCACCCCGACGCGTAAGCGACGGATGAACCCGCCGCGAAGCCTCACGGTGCTGCGTCCCTCGCTTACGCGTCGGGTTACAACCGCGGGCTAACGCCCTGCGGCTGATGCATTGGCCCAGCCTGGAAGTACCAGAGGTGGGAATCGAACCCACATGACCTTGCGGCCACTGGATTTTGAATCCAGCGCGTCTGCCAATTCCGCCACTCTGGCTTGCTCAACTGTTCGGCCATGGTCGCTATTTTCTGCTGCGCGAGCAGCAGCTCAGCCGAAACGTTGGTATCGGACCCAAAAATCTACCCGATGCCCGGCATTGCTTACAAGTCCCACTTGGCGCTTGCGAAGTATTATTTCCGATTCAGTCGGCATTGCTTGTGCTCTGAGCGCATGGCGAATGGACTGCTTGCGGTGGTAAAGCACAAAGGGCCTCACTTTTGTGTTTCGACCATCGCGATAAAAAACTTGCCGCCGATCGCCAATCTTCGCGAGGCGAAGAACGCTAAGCGGCTTAAATCAGCCGCAGGGCGGTAGCCCCGCGGTTGTAACCCGACGCGTAAGCGAGGCACGGAGCGCCGCGAGGCTTAGCGGCAGGTTCATCCCTCGCTTACGCGTCGGGTTGCATGCCGCGGAATCGGGCGCTACCGCGTGCCGGCTGATTGAAGTAAGCAGCGAAGGGCCGACATGCGACTGGAGCAACCCCCAAGAGGGCCTCCTTGCAGGGGGTTTACGCCAGCATAACCCTTATTTAGAATGCGCGAGCCAACGGCTTCGGGCTTTAGGCAACCCACCTAACCATCCCACCTGATTACCTGCCGTTTGTTTGCGCGTGCCCTGACTACCCGGAGCTTTTTTCGCGCAGAGCAAATAAGCTAGAGGACACCCAGCCTGCTCGGTTCGCTATTGAGGGAAGCGGCATTCCGCCCGGTGCTGGGCGGCGCGTCGCCCGCCTTCCAATAGAAACCCTGCCTTGCATTACCAATCCCGCCTATGTCTCTGCTTCCGCGCCGCATTCGGTTCAGGAGCGAGACTCACCGCGCTTCGGACACTCCAGCCTGATCGCTCCGCACGGGGCGCCGGGTCCGGGAGAGCCCGCGGAGAAGATCAACCGAAGTTTTGCGCCATGCTCCTCAGGCCATTTACTGGCTGAGCGTCTCACATCCTCAATCGCCATCGGTTTCGCCTCGGCGGCCGACTCA
>JBQCEI010000297.1:0-2618 GCA_051960375.1 Aureliella sp.
CCAGCGGCAACGCGACGACCGGCACCAAGCATAGCCCCAGTAGCACCACCGTCCAGAGCGTCCACCACCGCGCCAAGTGCAGCCCACACAAGGCAAAAATCATCACGGCCGCCACCAGAGTGAAGGCCAATAGAAAGGCGACTACCAGCGACCGCTCGGCATGCCACACCGCGCCGCCGGCTCGGACGGGATCGAGCTCCAGCGGCCACCAATTGCCTCGCAGCGGCTGCGTCTGCAGCATCGAAGCCAGCAGCGGATGACTGTCATCAGCCGGCGACGGCCCGCTGGTGAAAACCTGCGTTTCGGGTCCTGCCGACCATGGATCCATGCTCAGCCAGTGCCACCAAGTGCTCGGCAGCAAACGCTCAGTCCAGGAAACGCGCGCCGGCCAAGCACCGACCGGAGCCGACGCGACTTGAGCCGCTGGCCAGCCTTGCCCGGCGATGACCGTTCCGGAAAACCAAGCCACGCGCCGCGTCGACAAGACCGGCAAGCCGCAGTCGGGCTCGGCAAACCGGATCAATCCCCAGCGCGCGGCATCATCGTGACTGCTGCATTCCAACCCGACGCGGACGGCGCTCCCTTCGGGCAAATGGATGCGCACGCGGTCCCCCGACTTCTCAACGGCATCGACCAACCGGTCATCGATCGACAAGGCCGCGAATTGCCAATCGGCCGGCAACGCGAACTCGAGCATGCGCGGGCTTGGCAAAGCGATATCCCAGGTCGTGCGATGCAGGGCTCGGCCGCCTGCGTGCAGCCAATGCTCGTGCAGCTGCTGCCGCACCCAAGCGCCGCGGCGACTGTCGGGCGACGGCTGGACGCGGAGATGGCTCACCACGTTTGCATCGTAGCGGGCGGCGATGACTTCGGCGGTATCGATGTCCGGTGCTTCGATCAGTTGACCGTCCGCGCAGCACATGCCTCGGGGCAAGACCTCGAGCCCCGGCATGTCTTGTGGCAAAGCCATCGACGCCGGTACGACGACGAACGCATCTTGAGTAACGGCTTGCGGAATGCTCGGCAGCGGGATGTCGCCCAGCGCTCCTTCGCCCGTCAGACGCAGCTCAGCTTCGATTTGCAGCGGCCCGGCCATGTCCTGCGACAGTTCGATCGTGAAGGTCGTTTCACCGGTCGAAGAACTGGTCGCGCGGCTGGTGATCAACAACCCGCGCGGCAGCGATCCATCGGCGGCAGGCACCAACGTCCAGGTCGGGGCAACCACGTCGGGCGGAATTGGCAACATCAAGCGGATTTGATCGATGCTGCCGGAGATCGGTTTGCACTGCACGCGATACGCGACGAGCGTCTCCTTTTCCAGCTGAGTGACCGTCGTTTGCAGATCGGCTTTCAGCGTGGCTCGCATGCGCTCCAAACGAACCGGAGGCAGATTGCCGCGCGTGCCGCGGAAGATCCACACATCGTCCAGCCGCGGCAAAAGCTCGCGCTGCCAAGCAGGCAACTCCTCTTCGCGGACGCGCAGCCGCAGCAGCTCCGGTTCGATCTCCATCTGGAATCGGCCGGAGGACTCGACGACGTACGTGTCGACTTGATCGGCCCCAGGCAGCGTGGCGATGCGCGTCGATTGCAGGAGCAGGCTCTCGACCTCGGTTCGCTGCGGAAAGTGAGCGCTGATCGCAATGCGCACGTCGAGGTCTTTGCGACTTTCCTGCCACCGCACGTTCAACTGGGGCGAGCCGCCACCAACTCCACTCACGCTCGCCGAAACTCCCGGCGGCGCGTTTTCCAGTTCGACCGAATCGACGAACCAGCCGCTGGCCAGCTTGAGCGCAACCTGGTTGCCTTGAATGTTGACGCTATTGAGCTGAATGTGAGCCGTGGCCACGATCATGTTGGTTTGAATGCTGAAGCGTGTCAGCGACCGGACGGTCCACTGGTTGGTCTGGGCTCGCAGTCGCACATGCAGCACCGGCGCCTTGCCGGTCCACAACCACTGCCACGCCGCATAGCCGCCGTTGCTGGTCGTCGTCAGGCGCTGCGCGCCGCTGCTGCTGACATCTTCAATCTGCACGTTCTCGGAGCTGATCAGCGTGCCGCGGCCGTCCAGCACGAACGCATCAGCAACTTCGATGCGCGGCATATTCCCTTCAAAGGGCAAGGGCAGTGGCGCAATCGCTTCCACGCCGAGGATCAGCGGGCCGACGACAGGCTCAAGCAACGTGACTTCGATCAAGTGGGACCGCGGCCGCGCGGAAGCTGCCTCAGCTCCGCTCGTGTCGCTCGCCGCCGGCTCGGGCCTCTCGTCGGCGACCGTCCGCCAGTACGTCGTGTCGATGCCGTTGACCTGAACGTTGCGCACATGCAAGGGTTCTTCGATGCGCACGCGGATGGCATTGCTGGCAGGGGCTTTGGGAAGCTGAAAACGGCAATTGGCTTGGAGACCGGCCGGAGTGACCGACAGGTCGCACTGGGCGCTGGTCACGCTCATGCGGTAGGGAAACTGGCTGGTCTTGGTCGCAGGCGTGTATCGCAGCGAGCAGGCTTCGCGCCCCGACAAATGCACGACATACCAGTGTTCGTCCGGGCGGCGCTCGGGCAACGCTTCGCGCGGCCAATCGTTGGGCAAGAACTTGTGCGGATCGTCGGTGCGAGCGCAC
>JBQCEI010000298.1:0-4834 GCA_051960375.1 Aureliella sp.
GCATTCAGTTCACCCCCGACCTGATGCCGGCGGATATTCTCGGCACCAACATGATCGTCGAAACCGACGCAGGTCATCGGGCGTTTCAATTTCAGAAAGGGCCAATCTTCACGCAGATCTGCCTGGCCGACGAAATCAACCGCGCGACTCCCAAGACCCAGTCGGCCTTGCTCGAGACGATGCAGGAGGGAACCGTCACCGTGGCCGGCAAGCGGTATGAACTGGACAAGCCCTTCTTCGTGCTCGCCACGCAAAACCCGATCGAGCAAGAAGGCACCTATCCGCTGCCCGAAGCCCAGCTCGACCGCTTCCTCTTCAAGCTGGTCGTCGGCTACTCGTCGCGCGACGAGCTGAACACGATCGTCGACCGCACGACCCGCGGCACCAAGATCATCACCAACAAAATCATGGACGGCGAAGAAATCCGCAAGTGGCAAGCGCTCGTGCGCGACGTGATTCTGGCCAAGCACGTGCAGGACTACATCGTGCGGCTCGTGCTGGCGACGCATCCGGAAGGGCCGCTGGCGCAGCCGATCACCAACCAGTACGTCCGCTGGGGCAGCAGTCCCCGCGGCGCTCAGACGCTGGCCCTGGCGGCCAAGGTTCGGGCTCTGCTCGACGGCCGCTACAACGTCAGCTTTGAAGACATCCGCCGCGTCTTCTTGCCCAGCCTCAGGCACCGCGTGCTGCTGAACTTCGAAGCGCAGGCAGAAGGCATCGAGTGCGATCAGGTGCTGCTGGAGATTCTCGAAAAGGTTCCGGAGAAATCGGACGAAGCCCTCGCGGTCGCAAGTTAGAATTCTTCTCTCCGCGCCTCCGCGGTTTATTCGATTTTTACCGCGGAGACGCGGAGAGCGCGGAGGCTGAACAACTCTCTTGACTAGTGCCCATGGACCTCCCAACCACCCCAGGCTGCGCGTTTTCGATCGACCAAGTACCCGAGTGGAAAGAGCGCCGGCAGATACTCGGCATGTCGGCAATTCTGCTGCCCTTTGAAGCCAACGGCGCCATCGACTGGCCGGGATTTCGCGGGCATGTCGAGCGAACGCTCCAAGCGGGCCTCGTTCCGGCCGTCAACATGGACACCGGCTACGCCAACTTGATCGATGAGGCGACGCGAGTGCGCGTGCTCGAAGAGACGCAGCGACTAGCCGCGGGGCGAATGTATGTCGCCGGTGCATTTGTCGGCGACCGGCCCGGAGCCGCCTTTGCCCGCGATGCCTACCTGCAACAGATCGACTCGATCCAGCGACACGGCGGCACGTCGGTCATCTTCCAATCGTTTGGGCTGACCAGCCTTGCCGATGCCGAGCTCTTCGACGCCTACGCGGAACTTGGCCGACACACCGAGCGGTTCATCGGCTTCGAACTCGGCACGATGTTCGCGCCGTTTGGCAAGATCTACTCGCTCGATTTCTATCGGCGGTGGATCACCATTCCGCAATGCATGGGCGCCAAGCACAGCTCGCTCGACCGGCAGCTCGAATGGCAACGCTTGGCCGTCCGCGACGAGGTCCGTCCCGACTTCCGCGTCTTGACCGGCAACGACCTGGCGATCGACATGGTGGTCTACGGGAGCGACTACTTGCTGGGCTTAAGCACGATGGCGCCCGATCTGTTTGCCAAGCGCGACGCGATGTGGCAAGCGGGCGATGCCGAGTTCTTCCACTTGAACGACTGGCTGCAGTACCTGGGCAACTTTGCCTTCCGCGCGCCGGTGCCCGCCTACAAACACACCGCCGCTCAGTGGCTGCACCTGCGTGGCTGGATCGCCTCCTCGAAAACGCATCCGCAGAGCCCGCGGCGTCCCGATTCCGACGCAGCGATCCTCGAGACGCTGCTCAAAGAAGTGAGCAAGTACGCAGCACCCTAGCTCGCCTTCTCCGCGCTCTCCGCGCCCTCCGCGGTAAAAAAAACGCCCCGGGGATCATCTCCCCGGGGCGAATCATTTTTCAAGCAACTCGCTGAATCGAACTACTTGGCCGGAGCCGGGTTGGTGCCCGCGGCCTCGACGTCCATCGGCGGCTTCTGCAGTTCGAGCGAGGCTTTGTAGTTGTGAGCATCGTTCAGCGTCGCGCCCAGGAACAAGCCGACGAAGATGAACGCGCTGATGAAGACGATCACGTTGAACGGTTTTTCATGGATCATGTGCATGAAAAACAGGATCACCAGCCCGGCCTTGATCGTCGCAATGAACAGCGACACCCAGACTTCGCCGCTGCCGAGGTTGAGCGTCGACTGATAGACGGTCAACCAAGTCAGCACGATCAGAGCCGCGAAAACCGCCAGCAGTTTCCACGCGGCCATCGGGTGAGCGAAGCCATGATGTGCCTTGTGGTGGTGTGCAGAGTGACCAGGCGCATGCACAGCCTGAGTGGTAATATCGGACATCGGCAAGCTCACTTAATCAGGTACAACAGCGGGAACAAGTAAATCCAAATCAAGTCGACCAAGTGCCAGTACAAGCCGACGTAATCGACCGGTCCAAAATAGTCTTCATTGAAATGATCCTTGGTGGCTCGAATCAGCAACCAGCCCAGGACCAGCATACCGCCGAGGATGTGGATTGCGTGCACGCCGGTCATGCAGTAGTAAATGCTGAAGAACAATCCCGCTCGCCCCTTCTGGTCGACTTCGACATCGGTCGCTTCACCCGGTTGGAAGTCCGGATCCGCAACGGATCGGGCTTCCACGTGCTGATGAGGCGCCTCGGGCGCGTTGTGCGCCTCGGGGCTCTCGGTCAACGCCGCCGCAACCTCGATCTCTTGCGGAGTCGCGGCGTGCTCGTGGGCGACGGCGCGTTCATCGGCCGATGCGGTCGCCGCCATATGTCCCGACTCGGCATGGCCCGACTCGCTGCTGCTTTCGATAAACAGACCAAGGCCAACACCGACGAAGTAGCACAGGGCAGTGGCCAGGAAGGGGCCGGCGATCTCAGCGACAGCCCTTTTCTTCTGGACGACGGCCATCAGGTACCAAATCAAAAAGCCGATGACGGCCAGACCGGGCAGGATGCTTAGCCGGATCAGCCACGGCGAAAGCCCTTCATGGTGCTCGCCGGTGTGCGTGTACTGCGGCACGTAGTATCCGGCCGTGTAGAGGCCGAGGTCCCACTTGTGCGTGTACTCGACTGCCTTGACCCCCAAGAAGATCGCCGCGCAGCCCAAGGTCATCGCCAGGCATACGACCAGGCCGGTGCGCTGACGGAGCTGAGCGCAGCGCACGCCCCACGCCATCGTCAAGCTGCTGAACAGCAGCACGCCGGTGTTGATCGCGCCCAGGGTCTCGTTGAGAAACCGGCTGGCGAACACGAAGACTTCCGGGTGCAAGCTGCGGTACAGGGCATACGCGCAGAACATGCCGCTGAAGAACAGCACTTCGGTCACCAGGAACAGCCACATCCCCAGCTTGCCAGAGTCAAACTGCTGCTCCGGGTCATCAAAATGGTGAGCCAGGAACGGCATGTGGCCGTGTTCGCCGTGATGATCGCCATCGTGCGTTGTAGGTTCGAGAGTCGCAGACATGTGTTTACGTTAGCTCGGGGTGGATGCGGAGTGACTTGGACGTGGAAGGGTCGGCGACTGTGCATGCCGGTACTCCCAACCCTCTTCAGGACCGATGTAAACCAGCGGCCGGTAATCGTACGGTTCGTTGACCACAGGTGCGTGTTCAAAGTTGTAGTGAGGCGGCGGCGAATCGCAGTGCCACTCAAGGGTCGCGCCACCCCAAGGATTGCGCGGCGCCTTCCGGCCGCTGCGGAGCGAAGCCAGGAGCGTGCCCAGGGCGATGAACAAGCCAAAACCGAGTAGGAATGCGCCGGCGGTCGAGAGCTGATGCAGCGAGGTGAATTCGGGTTCGTACTGGGCATAGCGGCGGGGCATGCCCTGCGTGCCCAGAACGAACTGCGGCAAGAAGGTCATGTTGAAGCCGATGAAAACGAGGGCCGCAGAAATCTGACCGCCGAGCTCGCTGTACATCTTGCCGGTCATCTTGGGCCACCAGTGGAAAATGCCACCCAAGAATGCCACCAGCGTTCCGCCCATCATCACATAGTGGAAGTGAGCGACGATGAAGTACGTGTCGTGCAGGTGGCGGTCGGTCGACAGAGCTCCGAGGAACAAACCGGTCAGACCACCGATTGTGAACAAGAAGATGAAAGCCAGTGCATAGCACATCGGTGCGGTGAGCTGAACCGTCCCCTTATACATGGTGAACAGCCAGTTGAAGACCTTGATGGCCGACGGGATGGAAACCGTAAAGGTCAAGGCACTGAAAACGATCGTCGTCACCTCGGCCATGCCGGAAGTGAACATGTGGTGGCCCCAAACCAAGAAGCCGAACAGGGCGATGGCGATCGAGCTGTAGGCGATCAGCGTGTAACCGAAGATCGTCTTGCGGCTGTGAACGCTCATCAGTTCGCTGATGATACCCATGCCCGGCAGAATCATGATGTACACGGCCGGGTGCGAGTAGAACCAGAAGAAGTGCTGGAAGGCAACCGGGTCACCGTTGAGCGCGGGGTCGAAGATACCGATGTGCAGGACGCGTTCGGCCGTCAGCAACAAGACCGTGATCCCCAGAACCGGCGTGGCCAGAACTTGGATGATCGAGGTCGCGTAGGTGGCCCACAGAAACAGCGGCATCTTGAACCAGTTCATTCCCGGCGGACGCATCGTGTTGATCGTCACAATGAAGTTCAGCCCAGTGAAGATCGAGCTGAATCCCAGGATGAACACGCCGAGCGTCGCAAAGACGACTGCGCCTTGCGACTCAGTGGTCGTGCTGTACGGCGTGTAGAAGGTCCAGCCCGTATCCAGGCCGGTGATCAAGAGCG
>JBQCEI010000299.1:0-5446 GCA_051960375.1 Aureliella sp.
TACGGCGGCTACTACGGCGGTTACTACGGCGGCTTCGGCTGGTATGGCGGATGGCTCGGCTACGGCGGTTACAACTGGTACGGCTGGGGACTTGGCTATGGCTGGGGATACGGTTGGGGCTGGGGCGGCTGGTACAGCGGCGACAGCGACGCCTGGAATACGCTGCAAGATACTCTCAAGTCTGCCGACCAAGGTCAGAATTCGAGCGCCAGCGGCGACCAGTTGACTTACGTCACCGCGATCGGCGATGCGCAAATTGCCCGAGCCACGCAGCTCGGTGACGCACAAGTCGCCTTGGCAACGGCTCGCGGTACGGCGGGCGTCAATTATGCCACCGCCATCAACACCGCCGAACTGGCCTACACCAACACCACGACTTCGGCCCAAGCGGCGCTTGAGACGGCCAAGGCTAATGCCAATAAAGTGCTGGCCGATGCCGTCGCCACGGCGGATCGTGCAAAGACCTATGACGAAGAAAACGCCGGCGTGAATTTCCGCAACCTTGAAGAGACCGCCGATGTCAATCAGGCCAGCGCCATCGCCTCGGCCGAAGCAACCTACCAACAGAGCGACAGCGATGCTCAGGCATCCGCGCTCGCCTCGATGGCTTCCGCAAGTGGATCGCCACAGCTGATCTACCAAGCCTCGTACGCGCTGGCTAAAGCGAATTGGATCGATAACGTCAGCCCTGCCTATGTCACCCACGCAACCGCCAAGGCGACAGCCGACGGGCAACTGGCGTACGACATCGCGGCGGCCCGCGGCAACCGCAACGTGACCCGCGCCCAAGCCGATGAAATCTTCGCCAAAGCGGTCGCTGAACAGGATCGTCTCGAAGCCCTGGGAGCCATCGCGTCGACCAACACCCGTGAATCGGCTTTGGTGGCCCTGGATAACGCTCGCCGTCTGAACTCTGCTCAGAATACCAGCACCTACGAAACTGCGATCGCTGGCAACGAGAAACAGAACGCCATCGATACGGCCACGGCGGAGAAACAATTCCACATCGATCGCGTCAACGATGTGGACCAAGAGGAACGGGATCGGAAGAAGGAGAAAGCCGTCGCCGACGCGGTCTTTGCGCAGGCTTCCGCGGACGCCACGGCCAAGAAGAACTGGCAAAACGCCGAGACGCTCAATCGCAAGGCTTACACCACCTCAGAGGCCGACGCCGAGCGAATCTATGCGCAAGACACCGCGACGCTGGAGAACACGCACGACACGCAGGTCGCCCTGGCAGCCGAGACGCGCGATTACACCAAAGCCACTGCCGAAGGCAACTTCTGGGTGGTAGAAGCCGCCGCCCGCAACGCGCAGCGCACGAGCCTGGCCAGCGCCGACATCGCGCTGTGGACCGCGCAGGAAAACGCCCGCGTGACTGCACACACGTCGATCGACAGCGATCTGGCCTTGCCGTGGACCGACTACCTGGTGGCCGCGGCAATTGCCCGGCGCGACTGGTGGAACAGCGTTACGACCGATTACATGAACCTGGCCAGCGACCGCAACAATGCCGAGACGACGTACAGCGGCCGGCTGGCAAATGGGTACGTGACCCGGGAACAGACGATTGCAACCGCTGAAAAGAATCACTCGCTGACAGCGGCGGGGGTCAACCAAGCGACGACCCAAGGCCGCGCGCAATCGATCGCCGATTACTTCGGCCAGTTGGCGGACCCGGCCCAAGCCTATGCCGACGCGATCGCGCTCGCCCAGTACAACCACGACGTCGCGGTGGCGAAAGCCAAGAAGGATTACGTTTACCATCAGAGCGCCAGCGTGCGCGACGCGGATATCAAGACAGCCGATAGCGGACTGGAGTCTGCGCGGCGGACGGCCCAGCTGACTTGGTTCGGCGCCGAAGGCTCGGCTCAGGCCGACAAGTTCCTCGACTTTGCCACGATCGATCGCGATGCCAGTCTCAACACGATCGCCGCTGATGTCGCCCTGGCGAACGCCAAGACCAGCGCCGAGAAGACGTATCGCAACGAGGAGACTTCGGCGTATCTTCAGTCGACGACGACTTGGGCGAACATCGATACGGTCTATCGCCAGTACGAAGCCAACACGTTTGCAGCCGCAGCAGCCAACATGGCTTCGAACAATCCATCGCCGTGGGCCAGCTACGAAGCCGATGACTACGCGGCTCGTGCTCAGCGCGTTGTCTCCGACAGCAGCGCCTCCAAAGCGCGGATGATCGATCAGGCGACGGCGCAGGCGGCGGCCGAGACGGCGGAGACGAACGCCGATGTCTTCTGGAAAACTGGCTACACCAATGCCAGCGGGCTCTATCGCCAGTCGGTCGTCACCGCCGACTGGACGCAGGCCAGTGCGCAGTCGTCGTCGATCGCCGCCCTGGGCGCAACCGGCATCTACCGCACGGACCTGCCCGACCTCTCGACGCCTGCCGACTTGTCAAACGAGTACAACATCGCCGCAGCTTCGAATGGCCGGTACTATGTGACGGTCCCCAAAGTCGACAGCACGTCGCTCTACTACGGCTACGGCTGGTACTGGGGCAGCTGGGCTTACTACGGCATCGGCTACTGGTGGGACTCCACTCCTTGGCTTGCCACCACCTGGGTCAACTCTGCATCGAGCGTCGAACTGATTCAACCCACCGAGCAATTCCCGGCCGGCTTCTGGGATGTGGAGAGTCTGGCAGATGACGTAAGAGACATCGCCCCGCCGACAGACCGCTACAGTCTCGCTGGGAACTCTGCAATGTTCGTGGGCGCCTCGCCTGACATCCTCGAGAACATGATCACCGCCAGCCCCGCAACGCCGATTACCGACGGCACCACCAGCAATAACTCCGAAATTGCGGCAATCCTGGAAGGAATAAGTCCCGATGCAGGCGAATACTGGGGCGCTTTTGGTGAGACCAGTCTGGCGGAGGTTGCGGAGCGTCCTGCCGTAGAGTTTGTCACGGAGGTGGAGACTCTATCCGTACAGTCTCTAACGAGAAGGGGCGGCGTCGGTCAATTCTCGCCATCGACCATCCAGGCAATCGTCGAGGCCATCGGTCCAGCTGCGCAACAAGAGCTGACACTGCGCGTTGCCCCGGGCGAGACATCCGCCGACGTGGCAAGTCGATTGATCGTACAAGTGGCGGATCGACCTGGAACGACGACGCTTACACAGAAGCCTGGAGGAACGGCCCGAACAGAACTGACGCCCATCGAAAAACTGAGCAACTACTTAAAGGGCGTGCAGAAGCAAGACAATGCCAAGTTCCTGGATCAGGCGTTCGAGATTGGCATCAACATCCTCAAGGCCGACGCGAACAAATACCTGCACCCGATCGATTACAGCAGCGGATTTGTCAAAGGCTTCTTCGTCGACGGACTGTGGGGAAATATCGAAGGCATTGGCTCACTCGTGAAAACGGGTTGGTCCGCTTACAAGTTCATGTGGTATGTCAGCCCAATCCATCGCGTTGTGGCTGAGAAGGTTTTGGGTTATGACTTTGCATCGGAAAGGCAACTCGAGCGGAACGTTCAGGAAGCTGTTCAACTCATCTTCAAGGTCCTTAATGCGGCCGGCACAGAACTTGGAGAGCAAGCCTTTGAGCACTATCGCGTTTTGAGCCAGGGCACCCCCGAGGAATTGCAACAGCTCGGTGGCAAGCACCAGCAGGTCGCCGCAGCTTTCATGTCTATGGCCGTTCTGCTAACCAAGGAGCTGCGCGAGTTGCCACCTGAGACGCGGGGCCGGATTGAGGGAGCCATTACCTGGGAAGTAGCGCAGACGGTGGCTGAAATCCTGTTTACCGCGGGCACCGCTTCGGCCGTCACCAAGGGAGCGAAGTTCGCCAGGATCGCCGACAAGCTCAGCGACTTCGCTAAAGCCACCAACCGCTTCGGTGACGCTGCCGCTCCAGTGCTCCGTAAACTCGCCGAAATCTCGCGGGAAGGTGGCGAGCTGCGAAAACTACTTAACAAGTTTGATGATGCCGCTGTTACTATCGAACGAGGGGCGCGCGTAATCGAGGAGACAATCGACAAGTTCTGTTTCCATCCTGATACACTTGTCGCGACACCAGATGGAAAGCGCCAGATTGGTCAGCTTGCCATCGGTGACCGTGTTATGTCGCTGGATGCATCTGGCAAACATTGGACGGCAAACAAAGTCCTCCAGACGCATCAGAATCGCTACACCGGGGAATTGGTTCGAATTGCTACGACAGAAGGAACCATAGAGGCAACGGCGAACCATCCGTTTTGGATTGTTTCAGGACACGATTTGGAAAGCCGTCCAGTCGTGGCTCATCTTACTGATGACAGCTTCGGCAATCATGTTTGTGGAAGATGGGTGAACTCACAACATCTCAAGATTGGAGATTGCTTCCACACCATTGACGGCCACAAGTCTGTTGTGAGCAGGGTCGATGTGATTCCGGTAACTGAAATGCTAGTCAGCAATCTGACGGTCGAGCACCAACACAACTTCGCAGTGGGAGAAGCCTCGGTACTGGTTCACAATATCGGTTGGTGCGACATCCTGACAAAACATACGAAGGATGCGACCAAACGCGCCGAGTTCGAAGCAGCCCGAAAACGGCTTGCGAAGCAATTCGGTGTAGAAGAAGTTCGCATTCATGGCCACCATATCGTCCAGAACCGGATTCCAAAGCAATACGATGACATCATTGACGCAGCGACTGGGAAAAAAGTTCGCGACTTCGACGCCCCTGACCCAAACTGGAACACCCAACAGCAGCAGGCTTGGTACATTGGCAAATCGCACGAGATACTGGAGAATGAAGAAATCCCGCGGTTCAGCGTCGAAGAATTCGGTACAGACGAATTGGCGCATGAGGCAGCCGAAGAGGCTGCCAAGCGGGGTGACACGCTCTACAACTTGACACTCGCCCCAAACGGAAATGGGACGCATACTCTGGCAACGCAAAAAGAAATCTGGGAACGACTCAACGCCGTTAAAGGAAACAAGGCCAGAGTGCAAGAGGCATTATCTGAGATCGGACAGGACTTTCTCCAGGGAAACATGCCTCGATGAGCTTGAATCACGGCAATGATACGGTCAATTGGGAAGAGCGTTTTAGTCGTTTAGTCGACGAGGGATCACTCAATGAGATTCGCGACTTTTGCAAGTCTATGCCTGCCATTACGGCAACTCGATGGCGAGGCGCGATTCCGTGGCTCAAATGTGCGGTAGCGTCCAAGCGCATCGATGTCGTCCAACTGCTGCTCGAATTGGGCTTCAATCCAAACGAGGATGACGGCCCGCCTGCTCATAAAACTCCCTTGAGCGGCGCGTTTGCTCAAGATTCACTCGACATGGTTCGCCTACTACTCCAACACGGCGCAATTCCCGATGGTGATCCGAGGTATGTTCGCTATCAGCTCAGCGCCGTAACCAACACCAAGCATGCGCTTGAGTACATCAAGCTGTTGGAGCAGCACGGCTGTGATCTGGATCGCGA
>JBQCEI010000300.1:0-6048 GCA_051960375.1 Aureliella sp.
AGTTCGAAGATCTCTCGGGAGCGGGCACCGGAGGACCCAACTTCGGCAGTGGGGTGGTCGGAGGCAATGGATACGATCTCGATAGTTCCCCGACTTGGTACCGCGATGACGGCGGCGCATTCTACTACCGCCTCTCAGGAGGCAGCTTGGCGCCGCTGGGAACCACCGCCCTGGAAACGATGATGGCGATGCGCGACTCGATCCTCGGCAGCATCCTGGTTACCAACGGCACGACCCAGCAGGTGCGGGCCACGGTGGGCGAGAGCCTGCTCGGGCCTTCGAGCTCCTTCAGCGGCACCTTCGGCACCGGTTACGTCAACTACTTCAACCGCCCGGCACTTTATCTGGAAGGCGTTACCAACGTTCAGTTCCAGAACCGAGGCGGTAATGGCAATCCGTTCTCGATCGTGCAAGTGCCGTTAGGACAAACGCCGCAGCCGCATGCACGTTTGGTCAACAACACCATCATCGGCACCGACGGCCGTGCGAGCTTCAACGGCGAATCCGGCGCCGCCGAATCGAATGACACGCTCCAAGATGCGGTTCAAACCTGGCAGGGAACCGCTCACAATCCGCTTGACTTCACGACCACTGCCGCCATCGGTGACAATCCGGCGCTGAGCGGTACGCCGTCGCAAGATGTCGACATTTATCAGTTCAAGCTGGGCGTGGGCGAGCGCGTGATCGTCGATCTGGACAGCAACGGCTCGGGCCTGAATTCTGCGATGCAGATTTTCGATGCACGCGGCGTCGCTCAGACATTCACGACTCCCTCGGGCTTGATCACAACGGTCAGCGATAACGATGCTGCTCCGGGCGAAGCCGGTAGCTTGGATTCGTACATCGATTTCACCGCCACTTCGCCAGGCGTGTACTATGTCGCCGTCAGCTCGGTCGGAAATACTGCCTTCGATCCGCTGTCGATGGCTAATCGCCAGAACGGCGGAACGACCGGCGCGTACACTCTTTCGGTAAGTGCTCGACACCTGCAGCAGTTTACGATCACTGCCGAGGATGCTTCGGCTTACTCAGCTGGTCAGACTTTCACGATCTACGGCGTGCCCGATATCGGCAACACCGGCAGCGCGGGTCGCACCTTCGAATTCACCTTCGGCGGTGCCGTGCAGCCCGGAAATATTCCGATTCGCTTGAATCCGGACTGGTACTATCCCGATGTCGCTCGAGCGATCGCCAAGGCCATCAACGAAGGCAACGGCGGCCAGCCGGCGGTGCCGAACACCCAGAGCCTGCCCAACGGCATTTTTGGCAACGCCAGTCCGCTGCCCCCCGTGACGGCGCGAGCCTTGGGCGGGATCGCCGGAATCATTGATGCGGGTCTGAACAACATCGTCGGTGACCTGGCCGATGTTCTCGATCAGTTCTCGCAAGTAAACGAGCTTGGTACCAACGCGGTCAGCTACCGCGAGATCGAGCGTCAAATCGGCGGTCCGTTCCGCGAAGTCAACCAGGGCCTGCAGCTCTTCCCGCGCCGGAACGACGGCGTATTGCCAACGCACTCGAGCCTCGGCATCGGGCATGACCGCGGCCAAACCGGTGCCATCTCCTCGACGTCGCGCGGCGACGGTACGACGGAAAAGTTTGTCGTGGTCAAGAACGCGGCTTACATCCAGAGCAACGGTTCGATCATCGTCGACCCGGACGCTAACGCCAACAACAACCTCGACCAGATTCTGCCCGAGACCGGCATCTTGGCGACGCGAGGCGCGAGCCCGACGATTCTGAACAACGTGTTCTTCAACGTTCAGACGCCGATCATCAATGAAGAATCGCGTCGCTTCCCGCTGACCGGTAGCATCGCTCCCTACGGTTCGAACAACCCGAACCAGCCGGCCAAGCCAGGTGAGGTGGTCGTCGGTGGATCGGTATTCCAGTACGACGAAGCGGCGGTGGCGAAGAACCGCTTCGGCACGGGCATCGAAAACGGTCCGACGAACGTTCCCAATACAAGCCTCGACTTCAACGTCGACGTGCCCGACGGCGTACAACTGTTCGTCAACGCTCAAGCCGGTCAGTATCTGCCGGCAGCTGGTTCGCCGCTGATCGACAGCGCGATCGAGTCTTTGCCGGAGCGACCTGCACTGGCGGCGGTGAAGAACGCTATGGGCATCCCGGTCTCGCCGATCAAGGCCCCGAATCTCGATTTGGTCGGCGAGCTCCGCGTCGACGATCCCGATGTTGCTCCACCGAGCGGCCAGGGTCAGAACGTATTTAAGGATCGCGGTGCGTTCGACCGCGCCGACTTTGTCGGACCGGCCGCGCTGCTGCTCAATCCGGTCGACAACGATGCCCTGGGCGTCGATTCCGATTCGTCTGTGTCGGTCGTCCAGCTCGCGTCGGGCGTCTATCCCGAGTTCCGGATCCAGCTGGCTGACGGCAACGAGCCAGCCAATCCGCTCAAGGGCGTCGGCATCAACGATGATACGGTCACCAATTCCACTATCCCGGGACAGCGGCTGACCGGCGCCTCGGTGGTGGTCTTTGAAGATGGCAAGCTGCTCAAAGAAGGCATCGATTATCGCTTTGCCTACAATGCGACGCGCGATGAAATCATCCTCACGCCACTGGCTGGCGTCTGGAAGAACAATCATGTCTACGAAGTCTCGCTGAACAACAAAGATCGCTTTGTGATTTCCGCCCCGAGCGGCGATCAGATCGCCGACGGCGACTCGTTCACCGTTACCGATTCGACTGGCGGCGTGGTGGTCTTTGAATTCGACAGCGGCTATCGGCTGCAGGTACCGCAAGGACTGACGCTGCAGGCACCGCTGGCTGGCGGCGCGTCGGGCGGAATCGCCGATGGCGATCGATTCATCATTTCCGACGGCGTTCGTACGGTGACCTTTGAATTCGACCGCAACGGTAACACGCTCGCTGGCAACGTCGCCGTACCGTTCACTCTGGCGAGCACGCAGATCGACATCGCCCAAGCGGTTGCGACAGCGATCGCGAGCAGCAACCTTCAAGTAACTCCTCGCATTCTGCCTGGTGGACGCGTGTACTTGGGCGCGGAAACCAACGTGCGGGTCGACACGAACTTCACTGCTCTCACTCAGCCGGCCACGACTCTGGCGCTCAAGATTCCCGATCTCGGACCTCGACCGGGTGGCATCACCGACGGTCAGACTTTCACCATCAGCGATGGCCGACGATCGGTGACCTTCGAGTACGACAACAATGGCAGCGTCACTGCCGGCAACTGGGGAATCAACTTCGCAGCTGCAACCTCGGTCGCCGACCTGGCTCGCTTGACTCAGGCCGCTCTGGATGCCAGCCCGCTGACGATCACCCCATCGATCTTGGGCAACGACCTGGTGCACATCGGCTTGACGGGAGACGGCACGGTTTCCTCCGGCACTTCGCGCCTGGCGGTGCTGGGCGTGGCCCGGACGCTGGCCGACGGCCAGAAGTTCACCATCTCCGATGGCACGACCAGCAAGACGTTCGAATTTACGCGAGACGCTGCGGTTAGCCCGGGCAACATCGCTATCCCGGTGGCCCTCAATGAAACGCAGGACGAAATTGGCCAGCGGGTTGCCGCAGCGATCGATGCTGCCGGCTTGGGATTGAGCCCTGTGCACGTGGGCGATGGCAACATTGCCGTTCAGGGTGCAGCCAACCACAAGATCGACGTCAGTGCCGCACCGGTGCTGGGATTGTTCGGAACGCCGGGCGTGCAAAGCAACACGCGACTGCAGGTCTTTGGACCGCTGGTCATGCAGGTGCCTACTCGCGGCGGCATCGATATCCCGGACAACCGAGTGTTTACGGTGTCCAACAACGGTCGCACCGTGAACTTCGAATTTGACAACAACTTCAGCGGTCCTTCACAGCCGGGCAACGTCGTCGTTCGCTACACCTCGACGTCAACGGCCAATGAAGTTGCTGCGGCAATCGCAGCTGCGATCAGTTCGTCAACGCTCGGACTTAATCCGCTGCTGCTCAGCAACGGCCGGGTCAGCCTGGGCATCATCGAGTCGGACCAGGTTTTCGTCGGTTCGACCGGCCTGACCACCTATCGCGGCGTGGTTAGCGACGGAGAAACCTTCACGATCGGCAACGGCACCAACTCGATCACCTTCGAGTTCGACAACGTCGACTTGGGCGGCGGCTTCCAAAACGGCAATACGCCGATTCTGTTCCGAAACAACAGCACTCCTGAGTCGGTTGCCGACACGATGAAGGCCGTAATCGAAGGCACAGTGTTGGGATTGAAGACGACCGTGTTGCCCGGCGGCTCGCTGCAGTTGCAAGATACGCCGCGGTACACGATCGACACTAGTAACGCACCCTCGCTGCGCCGGACGGGCGTGCCCGGAGGCGCCAAGGCGGTGTCCTTCATTCAGGACAGCAGCTTTGATTCGTCACAGGTCAAGAAGGCAATCGTGGCGGCGATCAACGCAGCAGCTTCCACGCCTCTCCAGGCGCGCGATCGCGGCGGCGATACGCTGTTCGTTGAAAATGCCGTATCGATCAGCCCGCAGATCGACAATTTCTATCTGCAAGGTATCTCCGACCTCGGCGGCAACGACCTCAAGCCCAACCGCATCAACGGCGAAACTGCCTTTACGATCCTGATGCCGGGCGTGCAGTTGGATTATGGCGATGCGCCGGATCCGTTTACGACCACCCCGGGACGCTATCCAACTCGCTATGCCAACGACGGGGCGCGGCACGCTGTCAGCCAAGGCGTCGCCTTGCTGGGTTCGGCGATCGATGCCGAAGACGATGGCAATCCGACTCCCGCAGCCGACGGCGACACCAATGACGACGGCGTCGTGTTCGGCTCGGCCCTCAATCCGCAAGGCATCTTCAACCGCGGTATCATGACCGATGTCACGGTTACGCTGAACAGCCCCGGCTTTGTGGACGCGTGGATCGACTTCAATGCCGACGGCGATTGGAACGATCCAGGCGAGCAGATTCTGAGCTCGGCAGAGTTCCGCGCCTCGACATTGACGCAGACCTTCCACATCACCGTGCCCGCCAATTCGCCGATCCCGGCTACCGCCACGACATCGTTCGCTCGGTTCCGATCGAGTTCGACCGGTGGACTGCTGCCGACGGGATTGGCAGTCGATGGTGAAGTCGAAGACTATAAAGTTACGATCGTCCCAGGTACTCCGCCCACGGCAGTTGACGAGACGTACACGATCAACGAAGACGGCTCGCTGACGACGACCGATGCTACCGGCACGCTCACTCCGAACTTTTTGATCGACGACGGTGTGGCGGCTAACGACATCGATCCCGAAGGGGGACCATTCTTTATCGTGCCGGTGAGTGTGCCACCTACCGTCACACTGCACGCCAGCAACGATGGCCGCTTCACGTTCACGCCTGCTGCCGACTTCAATGGCACCGAAACGTTTACTTACCGAGTCAGCGATGGCGTACTGGTGTCGAACAACATCGCTACGGCGACGCTGATCGTCCGAGCTGTGAATGACGCTCCCACGGCAGTCGCCGACGCGGCTCAAACCGACGAAGACGTCGTGCTGACTTTGACCAAGGATCAGGTGGTCGGAAACGATTTGAAGGGACCGGCCAATGAAGCGGATCAAACCTTGGATATCACCGGCGTCGCGCCGCTGAGCTCGCAAGGTGGTTCGGTCGCACTGGTCGCCGGTCAGATCGTCTACACGCCGCCGGCTGACTTCAGCGGAACGGACATCATCACTTACACGATTTCGGACAACGGCACGACCGCCGGTGTGCCAGCCCCGTTGAGCGCAACGGGCACGATCGTGGTGACGGTCAAGGACAAGAACGACAAACCGATCGTCGGTGCCGATTCGCTCACGACGAACGAAGACACTCCGACTAGTGTTGCCGGCGCGACGCTGCTGTCGAACGACCTGCCCGGACCTGCCAACGAAGCGGGCCAGACACTGCAGCTGAAGGGCGTGATCGCTCAAAGCACCAATGGCGGAACGGTTACGCTGAATGTCAACACCGGCGTCATCACCTACACGCCACCGGCCGACTTTGCAGGAACCGACACGTTCTTCTACGAAGTTCAAGACAACG
>JBQCEI010000301.1:0-8424 GCA_051960375.1 Aureliella sp.
CGAGTGCTCTTCGCTTCGAAGTATGCAGGTGTGCCTGCACAGGAAGGCATCAAATAGCCGTGTCGCCGGCTATTCGGCGATTCTGATTTGACTACTTCGGCTGCACTGGAACACATAGTTGTGAAACTTGATCCGACGCTCCGATCGAGCACTGGCAGAGCCAGTGCCACACGAAGGGGGAAAAACCCTGAGAGTTGTGCCTCACCTTCCACTTCGAGCCGATCACCCTATAATCCGCCTTTCATGCGAACCACGCGCACACTCCAGTGCCTTCTTTGAAAAAATCCTGCAAGCGATTGGCCTCTGATGAAAATCCACGAGTATCAGGCGAAGGAACTGTTTCGTAAGGCGGGCGTTTCGGTGCTGGAGAGCCATGTGGCTCGCACCAGCGAAGAAGCGGCGGAAGCTTTCAAAAAACTGGGCGGACCGATCGCAGTGGTCAAAGCTCAGATCCATGCCGGCGGTCGCGGCAAAGGGACGATCATCGGCAACGACAAGCAGCGCGGCGTCCAGCTGGTTCGCTCGGCCGAGGAAGCGGCCACCGCTGCCAAGAACATCCTGGGCCATCGCCTGGTGACGATCCAAACCGGCCCCGAAGGCAACTTGGTCAACCAGGTGCTCGTCGAGCAAGGCTGCGATATCGCTCGCGAACTGTACCTGGGCATCGTGCTGGATCGCGCGGCGGCCAAGCCGGTGCTGATGGTCAGCAGCGAAGGTGGCGTCGAGATCGAGAAGGTGGCCGCCGAGACACCCGAAAAAATCTTCCGCGAACATTTTCATCCGCAGCTCGGGCTGGAAGCGTTTCAGGTCCGCAAGCTGTGCAAGAAACTGAACATCACCGGCCCGGCGGCCAAAGCGGCCGATCGCTTCATGCGGAGCATGTGCAACTTCTACGCGAAGTACGATTGCTCGCTGGCCGAGATCAACCCGCTGGTGATCACCAAAGACAATCAGATGGTGGCCCTCGACGGCAAGATCACCTTCGATGACAACGCGCTGTTCCGCCACGAAGAGGTCAAGACGCTTCGCGACCTCAACGAAGAAGAACCGGCCGAAGTTCGCGCCGGCAACGCGGGACTATCCTACGTCAAACTCGACGGCGAGATCGGCTGCCTGGTCAACGGCGCCGGTCTGGCGATGGCCACGATGGACATCATCAAGTACCACGGCGGCGCGCCGGCTAACTTCCTCGACGTCGGTGGCGGCGCGAACACCCAGCAAGTGATCGAAGCCTTCCGCATCATCCTGTCCGACCCGAACGTCAAAGCGGTGCTGGTCAACATCTTCGGCGGCATCGCTCGCTGCACGACGATCGCCACGGCGCTGATTGAAGCTTCGAAGGAAGTTGGAATCAAGGTGCCGCTGGTCGTGCGCCTGGAAGGGACCGAAGTCGAAGAAGGCAAGAAGATGCTGGCCGAAAGCGGCCTGGCGATGACGGCCGCAGATGATCTGACCGACGCCGCCAAGAAAGTCGTGGCGGCGGTCAAGGGCTGAGCTCGCTTTTCAGCCCCACAGTGACGCGCGTGCTCGATTCAGCGCTGGCAAACTCGATTCAGTGCTGATGAAACCGAATACCCAACGCATACGAACAATTCCTCGTTCCTTCGAAAACGATTCACCATGAGCATTCTTGTTAATCGCGACACACGAGTCATCTGCCAAGGCATCACCGGTAAGGCGGGCGAGTTCCATACGCGCGGATGCAAAGAGTATGGCACTCAGATGGTCGGCGGCGTGACGCCGGGCAAGTCGGGCGAAAAGGTCGACGGCGTGCCGGTCTTCGATACGGTCGAGGAAGCGGTCGCCGAAACCGGCGCCAACGCGACGATGATCTTCGTGCCGCCACCGTTTGCCGCCGATGCGATCAAGGAAGCCATCGACGCCGGCATCCAGGTCATCTGCGCGATCACCGAAGGCATCCCGGTGCTCGACATGGTCGAAGTCTATCAGCGCGTGCGCCGCAGCAACTCGGTGCTCATCGGACCGAACTGCCCGGGCGTGATCACGCCGGGCGAGTGCAAGATCGGCATCATGCCCGGTTACATCCACAAGCCAGGCAAGATCGGCATCATGAGCCGCAGCGGCACGCTGACCTACGAAGCGGTCTGGCAAACCACCAGAGCCGGCCTGGGCCAGTCGACCTGCGTCGGCTTAGGGGGCGATCCGATCGTCGGCACTTCGTTTATCGATCTGCTGAAGCTGTACGAATCGGACCCGCAGACCGAAGCGATCCTCATGATCGGTGAAATCGGCGGCAACGCCGAAGAAGAAGCTGCGGCTTACGTCAAAGAACATGTGACCAAGCCTGTGGCCGCCTTCATCGCCGGCCGCACCGCTCCTCCGGGCAAGCGGATGGGACACGCCGGCGCGATCATCACCGCCGGCAAAGGCACGGCTGCGGAAAAGACCGCCGCCCTAGAAGCGGCCGGCATCGTCGTCGCCCCGTCCCCCGCCGACATGGGCGCCGCCGTCCTCGAAGCCATGAAGCGCCGCTAAGACGTGAACTCGCTCCCAGGCTTGTTTTAACGCAGAGACGCAGAGAGAGCTGAGGACGCAGAGGTTGAAATCCTCTCTGCGCCCTCAGCTCTTTCTCTGCGCCTCTGCGGTAAAAACGAGAATGTTAGCCCGTCACCAAGCCTTCGTGGCGGGAGGAGAACCAGGCGGCGAGCTGGGGCATGCTGCCGTAGGCAAAGGCGAGCACGGCCACCGGATGCACGGCGGGCTTGGTCGTCGCTTGCTCCATCTGCAACTTGCAAGCGGTGCATTCGGTGATGCCCAGCTGTGCGGGCGTCTCTTTGACGACGTTCATCAATCCGCGGCCGATGCGCAGGCTCGTGCGGAAGTTCTCTTGCTTGAGCCCGAACGTGCCGGCCATCCCGCTGCAGCCGGCGTCGGCATCTTGCACCTGCAGACCGGGGATGAGCTTCAACAGCTCCAGCGCCGGGCGTCGCGGGTCGAGTATTCGCGAATGACACGGCTCGTGATACACCAGCGACATGTTCAGCGGGCGGAAATCGAGTTCGAGCTCGTTCTGCAGATGCATCTGCCACAAGTACGAAGAGCTCTCCGACGTATTGGCCGCAATCAGCCGCGTGTCTTCGTTGTCGAGCAACTGCCGATACTCGTTGCGCAGGCACAGCGCCGCCGACGGTTCGGTGGTGATGATGTGATAGCCCTGCCGCACCGCGTCGGCCAACAGCTGGATGTTGGTTTTGATCAAGCGTCGCGCCCGAGCGACGTCGCCCGAGGTGATCATCGCCATGTAGCTGGGTGTCTGACTGGTCGGGCAGTAGACTTCGACCTTTTGGTGCTGCAGCACTTCGACCAGGGCTCGCCCGAGCACCGGGTTGTGCCAGTTGACGTACTGATCGACGAAGAACAACACCTTGCGGCCGCCGGTTCGCATCGGTCGATGGATCTTTCGCCGCGCAGCCCAGTGAAGAAAACTGCGACGCGAGACGCGCGGCAGCTTGCGACCTTGCGCGATGCCGGTCGTCTTCTCCAGCAGCCAACGCATCGTGCGGTTGTCGAGCGCCCAGTTAGTCAAGTTCGGAAAGCGACTGCCGAGCGCCGCTAGCCAATCGAGCCGATTGAGGAAGCGGTCGCCTACCCGCAGGCCGTGGCTGGCCACGTGCTGGGCTTTCATCTCGATGACCATCTTTGGGATGTTCACACCGGCCGGGCACTCGGCGTGACACTGATGGCAGTTGTAGCACAGGTCGGCGACCGCTTTCAGTTCGTCGCTCTCGAGAACCTGCGGTTCGAGCTCTCCGTTAAGCAGAGCCCGCAGCAGATTGGCTTTGGCGCGCGGCGACGCTTCTTCCCCTTTGTGGACGCGGAACATCGGGCACATGCGTTCCGCCGCGGCGCTGGTGCGGCAGCGTCCGCAACCGTTGCAGCTCCGTGCGCTCTGAATGATCGACTCGTTGCCGGTCCAGTCGAGCAGCAGCGGCAAGGCGGGATGTTTCAGCGGCGCTAGCGGAATGTCAGACGCCGGCTCGAGTCCCTTGGGGATCTCCATCGGCACGTGTTCCAGCGTGGCCGTGCCGGCCGATTCGACTTCGAGCGGTTCGTCGTTGTCGTCGACATAAATCGTGCCGCCCGCCGACGGCGCGCTGCGGAGATTCTCGGTCAGATGCTGAGGAAAGCGGCTGAGGAATTTGCCGGGGTTTAATATGTTGCCTGGATCGAAGATCGATTTGATCTCTCGACACAGTTCCAATCGCGGTCCGAGCTGCCGCTCCGCAAACCAGGCTCGGCTCAGTCCCAGCGCATGTTCGCCCGAGATGCAACCGCCGTACTCGAGCACTTTGTTGTACACGTCCTCGGCCAGCCGCTCCATGCGATCGGTATCACTGGGATTGGAGAGATCGAGGAACGGGCGCAAATCGAGATGGCCGTGCGCTGCGTGCGAGAAAACGGTCGCCGTGACGCGATGGCTCTTGAGGATGTTTTGAACTTCGACCAGAAACTCCGGCAAGCGCTTCGGCGGAATCGTCAAGTCTTCGACGAAAGGCAGAGCTCGCGTGGAACCTTTCAGGCGATGGAGTCGCGGGATGACGCGCCGCGCGAGCCGCCACAACCAGTCGCGCTCCTGGCGATCGGTGCTGATGCGGTATGCGATAGGCGTGCGACCGCGGCGCTGCAGGCGTTGCACCAGCTGGTTCAAACGCTGGCGAACCACGACGGGATCGTCTCCCTGCATCTCGACCAGCAACATGGCTTCGGCGCCGCGCGGCAGCAACGTCGCGTACGCAGCATCGGCGTCGCGGACGATCTCGAGCAGGCGGCGATCCATCATGTCGCAGGCCGCGATGTCTTCGGTGGAAATATCGAGGGCCGCTTTGGCCGCGCTGTCGAGGCGATCAAAGAACAACAGCACGACGCCGCGCACGTCAGGGATCGGATCGAGTCGCAGCGTGGCTTCGGTGATGATGCCGAGCGTTCCTTCGGCGCCGCACATCAGTCGCGCCAAGTCGACTCGGTCGCCGTCGAGCGTCTTTTCGATGCGGTAGCCGCAGCCGCGAGCCATCGCCGGCCACGGCGGACGCAGCAGCAGACCCGAATGACGCTGCAGCAGAATGCCGACGCGGCTAGCCAGCTCTTCGACGCGCGTGGTCGGCTCGCGCTCGGCGGCCCACTGATGGCGACTGAGTTCCACCACTTCGCCACTGGCCAGCACGACTTGCAGCGATTCGACGCAATCGCCGGCTGAGCCGTAACGCGGGAAATGGCTGCCCGCTGCGTCGATCGACAACATGCTGCCGATGCTCGATACGCTGCGCGTGGCCGGGTCGGGGCCGAACAGCAGGCCGTGCGCACCGAGCGTACGATTGAGGTCGGCTTGGACGATGCCGCACTGGACTCGGACTAGGTTGCCCTGCGGAGCCTGAGCTTTGCGCATGTAGCGCGAGAAATCGAGAACGATACCGCGGCCGAGCGATTGGCCGGCTAGTCCACTTCCCCCGCCTCGCGGATAAAGGGCCAGTTCGTGTTCGGCTGCGTAACCGACTGTTTTGACGACATCCTCGGTCGAGCGGGGACGGACCACACCCAGCGGCTCGATTTCATAGATGCTGCCATCGCTGGCATACATGCGCGTCGACAGAGGATCGCAGATGACGTCGCCGCTGACGAGTCCGCGAAGATCTGCTTCAATCCGAGTCTGTTCTGGCGCCATGGCCCTCAGTCTACTTAAAGCTGCCGTTGACGTCGTGGCCAATTCGGTCCGCGCAACGTTCCCCTCGTTCCCAGGCTCCGCCTGGTAACGCACAGTCTTCGAGGCTCCGCCTCGTCGGGCCGCCGCCTAACTTAACCTCATTGGGCGATTAGCCGCCGGGCGTTAGCCCGCGGTTCTCTGAAAGAAACCGGACGCTAACGCGTGCCGGCTGATTCGATCGACTTGGCGGGTTGGGTGGCTGCCCGGCGAGGCAGAGCCTCGAAGACAGTGCGTTCCCAGGCAGGAGCCTGGGAACGAGGCGCTCCGCTTTTCAGTTACTCGCCGAGCTGTCCGGTTACTCGCCCAGTTGTCCTAGGTCGGCTAGCAGGTCGCTCATTTCGCTGGCGGCGTGCAGGTCGCCCTGTTGGCGGGCGATCTCGATCCCTTCGCGCAGGACGCTGCGGGCTTCTGCGATCCGCTCGAGCTGCACCAGCAGCTGAGCGCGGCGGAAATAGGCGGGGACGTGCGGAGGCGTTTCCTGGCACAGTTCGTCGAATTTGGCCAGTGCGCCAGCGTTCTCGCCGTCGGCTTGCATCTCGACCGCCAGGCAGTATCGCAAGAGGCGATCCTCGGGCTCTGCGACTAACATCTCCTCAATCTGCTGCCGACGCGGGTTTTTCGTGCTCATGCGCTGCCTTCGCTCGTGGGATGGGTTCGCCGACTGGTTCCTTTTCCCATCATCGTATCGATGTCCGCGCCAGCGACCAGGAGGAGTGCTGATCGCGCAGCGGCTCGTTTGTCCGCTCACTAGTCGGCTGGACAACGTCGGCCAATGAGTTCCGGGGGTCGAGGCACTCGAGAGAAAGTGGCGGCGAGAGTGCAAAAGTCAACTGTGCCCGACCAGCTGCAGAGTTTCAGCAAGCTTCGGGTTGAGGCGTGGGAAGCGGAGGCTCGCTTCGTGGAGGTCGGTCGCGTTGGGAACATCGACAGGAGTACGACCCAAGCCCGCTGGCCTGAGACGCCCCACACTGGCAGACACTTAGGTGCGCGGCGCGCACCCTCTACGGCTTCGGCTCAAGCGATTAACCGATTGGCCAAAGCCGTGTCCGAAGTCCCGCATCGAGATGCGAACCTTCGGCCACGGACTTTGACCGGTTTATTCACTTGCACTTGCCGAACTCTCGGCCGGCTCGGTCGAGGCCGAACCGTTGTCTTCAGCCAGCGAGCGCGACGGCAGGCGCTGTGAACGCTGCAGTGCTTCCCTCAGCAGGAATTCGATCTGGCCGTTGGCGCTGCGCAGTTCGTCGGCCGCCCATTGCTTGATCGCTTTGAGAATCGCCGGGTCGATGCGCAGACGGAAAGTGTCATGCTTCGACACACTAAAACGCCTATTTCAATAGAGGAGCGATGTTCCCTTGCCGGCTTTTCGATTGCCGGTCACTCGTCAAGCGATACCGAGCAAGTTCGAGGCCATTCACCAAGTCGCTTGCACTTCGGTTTCACGAATTTTCTTGAGGTCAGTTTACGCACCTCGCATGCCAAGGCGCAGCCGCCCTTTTTTACCGCGGAGACGCGGAGAGACGCGGAGACGCGGAGATACGCAGAGAACGCAGAGGCTCTGCCTCGGCGGGGCAGGAAGCGTTATACTTCGTCCCTGGCGAAGAGCGGGGTTGCTGCTCTGGAAAGCCCGCCGACGCTGCTCGGGCGGTCGACCGCCGCTCAGAATCACCATTGGGGAATGTTGGGACATGCCTGGTACGGATAAGGGACAAACTTCGACCACTGGAAACTTGGCGGACGAAAAGGTCTTAGTTTTCGATTTCGGCTCGCAGTACGCCCAGCTGATCGCGCGGCGCGTCCGCGAGCAAAATGTTTTCTGCGAGATCGTGCGCAACGATCTGCCGGCCGCTGCCGTGGCCGCTAAAAAACCAAAAGGGATCATCCTCTCGGGTGGTCCGGCCAGCGTCTATGCCAAGGGCGCGCCGCAGTGCGATCCGGCCATCTTCAAACTCGGCATCCCGGTCTTGGGCATCTGCTACGGCATGCAGCTGGCCTGCCATGCGCTCGGCGGCGAAGTCGTCAACTGCCATGCTCGCGAGTTCGGCCGCGCGGTGCTCCGCGTCGACAACCCTAAGGACCCGCTGCTGGCCGGTTTGCCCAGTCAGACCGACGTGTGGATGAGCCACGGCGACCAAGTCGCGCAGATCGCCGCTCACTTTGAGTCGCTGGCCTCCACTGCGACCTGTCAGGTAGCAGCCGTGCGGCACACCAGCTTGCCACTGTACGGGCTGCAGTTCCACCCCGAAGTCACGCACACGCCGCTGGGTGGTACGATCCTGCACAACTGCCTCTACCGCATCTGCGGCTGCGAGGGACGCTGGCACATCGCCGACTTTGCCGAGCAAGAGATTGCCAAGCTGCGCGAGCGCATCGGCGACCAGCGCGTCATCTGCGGACTCTCCGGCGGAGTCGACAGCGCAGTGACCGCTGCCCTGCTCTACAAAGCCATCGGACCCCAGCTCAGCTGCATCCTGGTCAACAACGGTCTGCTCCGCAAACATGAACAAGCGGCCGTGGTGGCCGAGTTCACCAACCACTTCAAAGCCGACCTGCACGTCGTCGACGCCGAAGATCGCTTCCTCGAAGCGCTCGCCGGCATCACCGATCCGCAAGAGAAACGCAAACGCATCGGCTACTGGTTCATCGAATGCTTCAAAGAAGAAGCGGCCAAAATCAAAGGGGCCAAGTATCTGGCTCAAGGGACA